>CAYHRZ010000566.1:0-3649 GCA_964359125.1 uncultured Klebsiella sp.
TCCAGTCGTAGTACAGGCAGATGTCGCTGTCGGAGCCGTAGAATCGGAAACCGCCACCGTCGGCGGCGCTGGGGCCGGCGGCCATCCAGTTGTGCCAGTAGTACCAGTCCCAGGCATTCCCGGCGTAGAAGTTGAGCAGCATGTAGTCGATGAAGTGATCCACCTCCATGTATGCGCCGATGCCGTCGTGGTCGTAGGCGTGTGACAAGAGCGCCGACCACCCCGCGCCGCTGCCCGAGATCACGTTGCCCTCGTTCACCGCCTCGTAGTCTTCCTCGTCGCCGCCCATGTAATTCGACATAAACGCCGCGCCGAAACGTTCGCGCACGTGGTACAGGCCGGTGTAACTGCCGTTGACGTAGAGGTGCGCGAAGCCAACGTGGGGCGCGAGGTGCCCCATCTCGAGTTGGGAGGCGTCCATCCAGGCGTTGCGCACATACTGCCCCTGGGCGCCCAGATAGAAAACAGAGTCGTGGCCGCTCCGCAGCGACAGCGCGTCTTGTTCGCGGGAGGGCGCCACGCCGGGATCGTCGAGGGGCCAGAAGTCGAACTCCACCTTGGGCACGCCGTACTCGGAGCGGAAGTACAGGCGGATGCTGTTCTTCGGGTAGCCGAGGGAGGTGGTCCCGCTGAGCGCGGCGCCGCAGTTCACGCCGAGGTCGTCGCCCTCGGCGTCGATGTACTCGGCCGACACCGCCTGCTCGGTGGTACTGATCGCGGTCGGCGTCACAATCGACACCGAGGGCAGCTCCGCCAGTGTCGACAACACCACCGCCCCGTACTCCCCGCTGCCGGTGATGCCCGCGTCCATAGTGGACTGGGTGACGACGTCGGCCGGGAACAGGTACGTGTGCGTCACCACCTCGCCCACGGAGCCGTCGGCCTCCACCACCTGCGCGCGGACGATGGTGGTGCCGGTGATCTCGAGGGCACCGTCGCCGGGCTGGGACGGCAAGCTCCCGTCGGTGGAGACGAGCAGGGTGTCGCCGGGGGACGGCGCGCTCACCGACAAGGAGAAAGGCGCGTCGAACACACCGCGCTCCACCGAGAAGAGCGGGTCGGCGGCGAGGGCCATGGAGAGCGGGAGCAGCACCGGGCAAGGATAGCCGACTCGGCGCCGAACCAAGGCCGCGCGATACGTCCGCCGCGTGTACCCCGACTTGCACCGCCACCTCGATGGCTCCTTGCGCCCGGCCACCGTCGTGGACCTGGCGGCGCGCCGCGGCCTCGCCGTGCCTGCGGACCTCCCCTTCCACGCGGGCATGGGCCTCGAGGCTGCCCTGGCGCGCTTTGCCTTCACCGTGTCACTGCTCCGCGACCTCGACGCGATCCGCCGTGTCGCGAGCGAGATCTGCGAGGATGCCGCCAGCGAGGGCGTGACCACCCTGGAAATCCGCTTCGCGCCCCAGATCCACGGGCCGCCGGTACCCGAGGTGGTCGACGCCGCCCTCGACGGCATCGCCGGGCGCGCGGGGTTGTTGTTGTGCGGCCTGTACGGCGAGGACCCGGTGGTCCTCTCGGGACTCGGCGCGGTGGCGAGATCGCGACCGGGGGTGGTGGGCATCGACGTGGCCGGCGGCCCCGCGCCCGGCCACCGCCACGGGCTCGCCGACTGCCAGGGTCCCTGCCTTGCCGCGCGCGACGCCGGTCTCGGCGTGACGATCCACGCCGGAGAGGGACGGCCGGCGGCGGAGATCGCGCTGGCGATCGAGGTGCTGGGCGCGCGGCGCATCGGCCACGGCACGACGATCCTCGGCGACGAGCGGGTGGTGTCGCTGGCCCTGGAGCGGGGCGTCACCTTGGAGGCCTGCCCCACCTCCAACGTGCACACCGGCGTCGTCGACTCGGTGGGGTCCCACCCGCTGAAGGCGTGGATCGCCCGCGGCCTGCGTTGCTGTGTCAACACCGACAACACCCTGTTGTCCGCCGTCACCTCGCCGGTGGAGCACGCGCGGTGTCAGCTATCCGCGAGCGAGCTGTCACACGTACTCGCCTGTGGGCATGCCGCCGCCTTCGACCGTTGATTCACCCCGGAGATGTCATGACCTTCGCCGACCGCGCCGTCAACGCCTTCCTTGGCCTTGCCATGGGCGACGCCTACGGTCGCACGCTGGAGTTCGCGCGGGGGAACACCGTGCGGACGATGCCGGTCGACACGAGCAACCTCCGCTGGACCGACGACACCCACATGTCGATCTACCTCGCCGAGGCGGTGTTGGAGCACGGCCCCGGCCCGCTCGACGAGGACCGCCTGGGTCGCGCGGTGGCCGAGGCCTTCCTGCGCTGGGAACGGGACCCGCTCACGCCGAGCACCGCCCCGGGCAACACCTGCCTCGCGGGTGTCAGGAACTACCGACACGGGGGCGACTGGCGCGGGAGCGGAATCGCTCACTCCGACGGCTGTGGCGCGGTGATGCGGGTAGTAGCCCTGCCGATGCGCTTCGGGGGCGACGAGCTCGACCGGGCGGCGCGCATCTCGGCGGTGGTCACGCACGCGCACCCCAACGCGCTCGAGGCCGCCGAGGCCACGTGCAGGCTCTTGCGGGCGCTCCTGGACGGGAAACCGCTGACGGCCGACCTGGTGCTCTCGCTCGCCGGTCCCAACCTCACCGGCGAGGCCCTGCGCGCGGCGGTGGCCCACGGCTGCGACGAACACGCGATCCCCCCGGGCGACGGGGGCTGGCGCTCGCCCAGCGCCCTCGGCATCGGCGTGGCTGCGGCCTTGTCGGGCCGGGACTTCGAAGGCGCCATCGACCTCGCCGCGCGGATCGACGGCGACAGCGACAGCACCGCCTGCATCGCGGGCATGCTCCTCGGCGCGGCCGGCCTGCCGCTGCCGGGGGACTGGCTCCCGGGCCTGCAGGACCGTGGGCGGATCGAGGGCCTGGCGCGGCGGGTGACGGGGTAGCGGGGAATGCGCGAGCCCGCGGCCGCTGGTTTTGCTGCCCGAGGGGTTCGACGCTCTCGTCGGCGAGGGGCTGCTCAGCGTCCGGCGCCAGCTCCACGACGGCGTCCCCGACCGGCTGCCGACACCCGCGACGCCCCGGGTGCGCGAGTTGGACCCGGGTGCGCGAGATGGATCCGCCTGGTCCTCGCCGGTGGTCGTGCCCGGGCACCAGGCCGCAGAGTACTGTGCGCGGCACGGCGCACCGACCGCGCCCGCTCCGCGAGTCCGGGCACGACGTGGCGACGGAGGCGGAAGTGGGACTGGTCGGCGCCTTGGGCGACACGGTGCCGTCGCGCGTGGGGGCGGACCGACGGGCCCGGGTGACGCGGAACGGCGAGCATGTCCCGGTGCTGCACGGGGCGAGCCCGGCTCACCGCGGGATCCTCGCCGTGTACCAGGACGACGATCGCGCGAGGGACATGTCCTACGAGGAGTCCGCCGACGCCGTGGGACCGGTGGAGGCCAGCACGCTGCAGACCGGGGGACAGGTCTTGGCCCTGGACGCATGGCGGTCGCCGAAGGAACCGGGGAGCACCGGGACTCGTCGGCGCGGGCGCGGGTCGGAGACCGGCGGTCCTCCTGCTGTCCGATAACGCCCATACGACTCCGGGCGCGCCGTGCCCGACTCTTCGAGGGCATGGCGTGTCGCCCGTGTAGCGCGCCACGTTCATGCTCCCCCCGGAGCGTCATCCGCGCCACGAT
>CAYHRZ010000567.1:0-3639 GCA_964359125.1 uncultured Klebsiella sp.
CCCCCCCCCCCCCCCCCCCCCCCCCCCCCCCCGCCATAGGCTCACGTCACCGTCAGGAGCGATACGATGAAAACTATGGTCGTGATTTTCGAGGCCCAGACGTACACCAGCAAGGCCGACGGCTCGGCGAAGGTGGTCGTGTGCAGCGACCGCCTGCGCGCCGTGCTCGGGCAGGCGAAGGTCATCCGCCTCGAGTGGGTGGGTTTCCGAATGTCGCCGAACAGCGAGGTGAAGTTGAAGGTGTGGGAGAGCAGCTACGCGGGCATGCGCCCGAGCGAGTTGGAGCAGGCGGGCGCCCCGTTCTTCACCAGCCAGGCGCTCACGGTGCTCCGGCCCGCCCCGGAGAACGTGACGGGCCCCTTCGGCGGCTACATCGACGTGACGATGGAGGTGCGTAACAGCGTGGGCGCGACGCTGGTCGACGTGGAGGGTGTCGTCTGCGCCACGCTGGTGATGGAGGAATAGCGGGTGCGCGCCAGGCCGGGGCGATGTGCCGACGAGGCGGGGGGTGCCCCGGCCGAGGTCGCCGCCTCCGCCGCCCAGCGACGGCAAGCGCGCGTCGACTGGCGGGTCGCCACGGATCACCTGGGCGAGCCGCGCGAGGTTTGCAGCCGCGATCTCTCCCCCGGGGGGCGCCTCGCCTCCCGGCTGCGTCGGCGACGCGCGCGGCGCTGGGCGCAGGCCGCGGGGATGGCGCGGTGCGCCGCGTCCGGGGTGCCCGGCTCGCCGGCGTCTCCCGCGTCCCCCGCCGATGGTGCCGCGACCGGGGCCGGTGGTGCCCAGGGGCCGGCGTCCACGGGTCGAGAGGTGCTGCGCCCGGGAGAGATCGACCGCGCGGCGCTCGCGGCGGTGGCAGCCGGGGTCGAGGGGCGGAGCAGCCGGGAAGGCGGCTGCTCGGCTGCGGTGCTCCAAGGGTCGATGGAGTACGGCTTCAACGTGTGCCACGTCGAGAGCGGGCTGGAGGCGGAGTTCGGCGACGGCGCCGCCATCCTCGCCGACGCGGCCACGCTGGGCGCCACCGTCGTCCGGCAGCCGGGGACCACGGACCTCTTCTTCTCCCAGCTCTTCGGGCAGGCAGGGGCTGGCACGATCCGAATGCCGCTGGCGGTCGACTTCGCTAGGGCGCTCGACGGCTATCGTCGCACGGAGTTTCAGCCCTTCCTGGAGGAGGTCTACGCTGCGGGCCTGCGCGTGAGCCTCACGCTGTTCGGGCTGGGCGGCGGGTCCACGCGAGGCGACTTGGCGCCGGGTGACGATCCCTACGGCACCGGCCTGCTCCAGGGCATCCACGGGTTTGACTGGAGTGCCCACGCGGCGGAGACCGTGGACGGTCACTCGGGGGCGGTCATCGCCAGCAGCGCCTTTCTCGACGTCCGCGACCCCTACGTCCGGGCCTACCTCGGTGTGCTGGCCGACGGGATCGCGGTGATGCTCGCCGACGTGGAGGCCGACTTCCAACGGGCCGAGCCGGGCTTCAGGCTCGGCGACGTGGTGTACGGCGTGGAGCTGATGAACGAGTTGGACGTGTGCAACGTGGCCAGCGTCTCGAAGTTCGATTCGCTGGTGGCTGCGCTCGCCGGCGCCACCTGGGCGCAGGTGGCCCACCGCTGGGCCCAGCCGCTTTGGAACACCTTTCTCGGGGAGCTGGCCGTCCTGTTGCCGGGGCTTTCGAGCCACGACGTCCCAGCAGACGCCGTCGAGGACCACCAGAGCAAGTCCATCCACACCTGGGCGTGGAAGCGGGCGTGGATCAGCGGGTTCGCCTGGCAGTTCCAGCGCGAGCACCAGGCGTTCCGGGGGGCGGCTTTTTCCGCCTCGGAGATGTGCCCGTCGATCGACCTCCACTGGTACTTTCGTGGCGTGGCCGATGGCGACACCATCGGCGCTCGCCACGTCGCGCGCCTCGTGTGGCAGGTCGACGAGATTCGCCAGGTCCTGGTCGACCAAGGTCTTCCGTGGACGGGCGTGACGGTCTTCGAGTCCGGCTCCTCGGTGCTCGCGCACCCGGACGGGGGATCTGGAGGCCTGCAGTTCGTGCCGACGGGTTGGACGCGGGAAGATTTCCAGGCCCGAGAGGTTTTCCGGCGGCTGGTCGGCGCCGCTGCCTCCGGCGCCCTCGCGGGCGGCTGGCACTCGTACCAGAGCGTGCGTGGCAACGGGCCCTTCGCGGGCATGGGTGTGCGCGCGGACACCGCGGGGGTGAACGCGCAAGACATGCTGCCCCGCCCTTCCTGGTACGCCTACCAGCGCCTGACCGGCGTCTTCGGCGCCTGGCTGGGCTGCGCCATGGTGCTGCCCTCGTCGCTCGGCGTGAACGACGATTCCAGGCGGCAGCAGGACGCGGTGGTGGTGGAGTTCACGCTGCCCTCCGGCAGCGAGGGCACTTGGGCCTACGGTTACGTGTGTTTCCTCGACCCGTGGCGCAACACCGGGAGCGTCGACGTGCAGTTTGCGTCGACCCGGGCGACCGCGGCGACCTCGTTCGGCTTCCCCCCGTTCGCGCGGACCACGGTCACGCCGGCCCCCGGGGGCGACATCCCCTCGGCGACGGCCTACTACGGTGCACCCGCCGCGTTCACCGTCGGCACCTCACCTGCCACCGTCAGCCTCGATCGCGGTGACTACCCGCTCCTCCTCCTTTCCAACGAGCGGTTGTCGTGGTCACTGGCGTAGTCCGTCGCGCTGCGGCCGCAGTCGCGCTGTGTGCGTGCGCGGGGCAGGAGACGGAAACGACGCCGGAGGCGGAGTCCCAGATCGCGCCGAGGGAAGGCAGTTTCACCGCCGTGGATGGCTCCATCGCGAGTGACTGCGAGGAGTCCGTGCCCGACGAGTGGTGGCTCGCGGACTACAGCTTCTACGACGTCACTGGGGCGGAGCTCTCATTCACTGTTTCCTACTGGGGACTGGGTAGCGCGGAGACTCTCAGCTCTGGCTTCTCGTCCTGCATGGTCGATGGCGTATTCTTCGCTTGCGGCGAGGCGGGCGACTCGTGGACATCCGAGGTGCAGGGCGTCTGGACGGCCAACACTCGTGTACGCGTGATGATGTCCCACCAGTGGCTTGGCAACGAGGAGTGGCCGCAGCCTTGCGCGCGCGTTGCCCAATTCACGCTCGCGCCGCAGGCGGGAGGATGAGCCGCTGGTGATCCTGCTGCTTTGCGCGTGCGCAGACGTCCCGGCGTCGCCCGCTGGGGCGAACGAACCGAAGGAGGGCCTCTGGAGCATATGCTATACAGGCGATGCCGATACCGGCGACAGTGGTTGGTGCAGCGAGCCCATGGAGCTGTTCGAAGTGATCGACGACCGTGCGATACGCTTCGGTAGTTCCGCGTGTGCGTTCGACTGGCCGGCCGTCACCTGCTGGGAGTCGCATAGCACCCAGGATGAAGGCGAGTACCGGGATGCAGACTACGCGTACCCCGACGAGACCAGCGCTATCCTCGGCTACTTCCTCGACCAGGAGACCTTCAGGGGTCGCAGGGTCGAGGCGGTCACCTTGTCGCCCCTCGACGAGCGATGGGAGGGCGGCTCGCTCCAGCGCTTCGACGTGACCGCAACCTACAACGGAGAGGACTGACGCTCCCCCTCCCCCGGCAACACGCTGAACACCGCGCTCATCCCCGCCTCCTCCACCGACCAC
>CAYHRZ010000568.1:0-3638 GCA_964359125.1 uncultured Klebsiella sp.
CGGCGCGGTGAAGCGCCTGTTGCAGATCGCCGGCTTCGTGGGGCTGCTCGGCATTGAGTACGCGGTGATGCGGGCGGTGGCGCGGGCGCCCGGCGCCGCGAGCGCGCAGGCCGCCGTCCGCACCGCCATGGTCGCCACCGTCGCGACATCTGCCGCGCTTGCGCTTGCCGTCTACCTCGGTGCCGACGCCCTCGCCGCGAGGGTAGACGACGCGCCGTCCACCGCGAGCGCCCTGCGCGTGGGGGCGCTGAGTCTGCCCCTGGCCTCGGCCCGCCTGGTGGCAGTCGCGGCGGCGCAGGGCTGGGGCACCCTGGTCCCGCGCGCCCTCGTGACCTTCCTGGTGTGGCCCGTGGCGCAGTTCCTGGGCTTCCTGACGATGGCCCGGGGCTTCGGGTACACCGGGGTTGCCGCCGTGTCGGGCTACACCCTGGCGATGGGGCTGGGGGCCGCCCAGGCATGGTGGCACTTGTCGCGCGTCCGGCCACGCGGCTCGGGGGTCGGCCACCCCGGCGAGGGGGCGCTGGCGCCGATGCTGGCGGTGGCCTGGCCGCTGTGGGCGCAGGGCATGGCGATGTCGCTCTACACCTGGGCCGACCAGGTGCTGCTGGCGGGCCTGCGCGGCGCGGAAGCCGCGGGCGTGTACGGCCCGGTGGCGGTGGTCGCGCCCCTTTTCGGCCTTGGACTAGGCGCGCTCAACAGCGCCTTCGCGCCGATCATCGCCCGTAAACACGCCGAGGGCGACCGGGACGGCCTGCGGACCATGTACCAACTCGTCACGCGGGTGGCGGTGGTGCTGGCGGTGCCGGCCGTGGCGGTGGCACTGGCGGCGCCGATGACGGTCTTGGTGCCCTGGTCCAACGCTTCCCCGGAGGCCGCCACGGCCCTGCGGATCACGGCGGTGGCGCAGCTCTTGTGTACCGGCGTGGGCTCGGTGAATTACCTGCTGATCATGTGCGGTCGCCAACGCGACACCCTCTACAACGCTGTCCCTGCCGTGTTTCTCAACCTGGCGCTGAGCCTGTTGCTGGTCCCCGCGCTGGGCGTCACCGGCGCCGCACTGGCCAACGCGGCCGCCATGGCCCTGGCGAACGGGCTGGGGCTGTGGCAGGTGTGGCGCCACCTGCGCATTCACCCCTTCACTCCCCGGCTCTGGCGCCCGCTGCTGGCCGGCTTGGTCCCGGCGGCGGTGGCCTGGTTCGCGGGCGGCGGCTGCGCCGGGCTCGCCCTCACGCTGGTGGCGGGCGGCGCGGGCTACCTCGCTGCCGTGTGGGCGATGGGCCTCGACGAGGGCGAACGCTCGGTGATCGACGCGATCCGGCGTAGGGTGGGGCGATGATCCTCGGTGTGGGCCTGGCCCTGGCGCTCGACGTCCCGGTACCGCGGGACCACGACCTCTTCGTCACCGAGGCGGGATCCGGGGCCTACTTCCGGATGGCGGAGTTCCTGGCCTCCACCACCCCCGTGCGCTTCGACCCTCGCGACGCCCCCGACGCGCTGCACGTCGATGGCATCGAGGAGATCGCGGTGGGTGCGCCCGGCCGGGTGCTCTACCTGGCCACGGCCGGCTACGGCGGCATCGACAGCCGGGGTGTGGCCGCCGAGGGCGAGGTGGTCTACGCCGACGGCCGCACCCAACCGCTGCGATTCCTGGTGGGCGAGCACGCCTGGCCGGCCTGGGCGGGGGCTACCGGCCGCCACGCCGACGTGCTCACCGTGGGTACCAACGTGTCCGGCAACACGATGACGGCGGCGGTGAGGATCGTGCCGTTGAGCTGGCCGGGCACGCCGGTCGACAAGGTCGTGTTGCGCCCCCGGGGGGGCCTCGACCTCTACCTGCTGGGCGTGGCGCTGTCGGACGAGTGGCCGGAATCGCACGCGGCCGCCGACGAGGGGGTGCCCGAGGGCTACGATTTTCCGGTCCCGCTGGCGGTGGACCTGGGACGTTTCGCGCCGCTGGGCGGGGCGCGGAGGGCCCTCTCGGCTCCCGATGCGATCGGGGTGGTGGGCGACAAGCTGGTGCGCCGTGACGGCTCGGTGGCGAGGTTGTGGG
Organism: uncultured Klebsiella sp.; assembly: GCA_964359125.1. Taxonomy (GTDB): domain Bacteria; phylum Myxococcota_A; class UBA796; order UBA796; family SXON01; genus SXON01. The sequence continues at coordinate 2,051 of CAYHRZ010000568.1, forward strand.
GCGTCAACCTCGTGGGCGCCGGCGCGCTGCCGGCACCCGAGCGGGCGTCCACCGTGGCGCACGCCCTGGCCGCCCGCGGCTACGACCTCGTTCGGCTGCACCACGTCGACACCGAGGCGCTCTTGTTGAACCCTCGCCGCGGCGAACCGGGGGAGGGGATGGCCAACCCGGCGATGATCGACCGCCTGGACCGTTTCCACGCGGCGCTCGGTGGGGAGGGGATCTACCAGTGGGTTTCGCTTTGGACCATCCTGTCACCCGGTGCCCAGGACGGCGTGGAAGGCCCGGGCGGCCTCGCCGCGGGTCACAAGTACGGCGCCATCCTGTGGCCGGCGTGGCGCGAACTGCAAAAACGCTGGTTCCGGGCGGTCTGGGGGCGCACGAATCCCTACACCGGCGTGCCTTACGCCGCGGACCCCGCCGTGGCGGTGGTGGAGCTGAGCAACGAGGATGGCCTGGTGATGGGCTGGCAGCAGGGCGCGCTGGAGCGGCTGCCACCGGTTCACCGCCGTCGCCTCGACGAGTTGTGGGTGGGGTTTTTGCGCCAGCGTTATGGCACCGACGCCGCGGTGATCGCCGCGTGGCAGGGTGGGCCTCGCTCCGGGCTCCTGGAGGGGGAAACCCTGTCGCTCGGCATCGTGAGCCGGGAGCCCTCGGCTCGCTACCGCACGGAGCTGTTCCCCGCGCGCCGCGCGGCGGACCTCGTGGCCTTCTATGCCACGCTGGAGCGGGACTACTTCGCGGAGATGTCGGCCTTCGTGCGCGCGGAGGGCTTCACCGCGCCGATCGTCTGCTCCAACTCGCTGGGTGTCACCCACGCCGACGCGCAGCTTGGCGGCTGCGACGTCGTCGACGTGCACGCCTACTGGGATCCCATCGCCGAGTCCACCGCGTTCTACGACGCGTCGATCCTCGGCAACACCGCCCGCTGGTTCGAGCGGCTGGCCAGTTGCCAGGCGGGGAAACCATGCACCCTGTCGGAAGTGAACCACACGTGGCCCAACCGATTCGGGCAGGAGGCGCCGCTCACCTGGGCGGCCATCGCCGGGCGACAGGGCCTGGGTGCCGTGGCCTGGTTCGCCTGGAGCCACGCCGACACCCGCGACGCGCCCGACGGCCCCGACGGCGCGCTCGACATCGAGGGGCGCTTCACCACCGACGTGCAGTTGCCGGCGGCCGGGGCGCTCTACCGCTCGCTACCCGCCGCGGAGGCGCGCTTCGTGCGCCAGTGGACACCGGGCGGCCTGGAGCGGGACCTCGCCGAGGGGGGGAGCGTGTTTGTCCACGAGATGGTGGGGCTGCGCTCGTACCTGGACCGCCAGGTCCGCAGCGCCTTCGGTGTCCCGGCGCTGTCGATCGCCGCCGCCCGGGAGGGTGGTGCCCCCCCCGCGCCGGCGCGCTGGTCCACCGGGCGGCTGGTGGTCGACACCCCCGCGGTGCAGGCGGTGGTGGGATCGTCTGTCCCCACCCTCGACGCGCCCGACCCCTCCCGGCTGCGGGTGTCGGTCCCCGGCCACGTGGCGGTGAGCCTCGCGATGGCCGCCTCCTCGCCCCGGCGCTGGCTGCTCACCGTGGCCGGTCGCACCGA
>CAYHRZ010000569.1:0-3636 GCA_964359125.1 uncultured Klebsiella sp.
GGCTTCTCCGCGCCCCTGCTCTACGCCGGCTTCGCGATCACCCCGGCCTTTCGCCCGCTGCTGTTCACGGTGGTGGCGCTGGTCGGGGCGGGTGTGGGCCTCGAGCTCCCGCTCCTGCTGCGCATCCTCGAACGCAACACGTCGCTGAAGGAGTTGGTCGCCCGCGCCCTCTTCCTCGACTACATCGGCGCCTTCGCGGCCTCGTTGGTCTTCCCGATCCTGCTCGTGCCGCAGCTCGGCCTGCTGCGGACGTCGCTGGTCCTCGGCCTCGTCAACGCGGGCGTGGCCTACGGCACGACGTGGCTCTTCGACCTGCCCGCCGAGGTGGCGTCCCGCCTCCGCCTGTGGGCCGGGGGAGCCGTGGTGCTCCTGTCGCTGGGACTGGCCGGCGCTGCTGCGTTCGAAGTCCGGGTGGACCAGGCGCTCTTCGCCGACCCGGTGGTGTACCGCGAGGCCTCTCCCTACCAGAAACTGGTGGTCACCAGCGACGGCGACGACACGCGCTTGTACCTCGACGGCAACTTGCAGTTCTCGTCAGTCGACGAGTACCGCTACCACGAGGCGCTGGTCCACCCGGTGATGGTCGTCACCGGGGCCCGGCGGGTGCTCGTCCTCGGCGGCGGCGACGGCCTGGCGGTGCGCGAGGTGCTGCGGCACCCAGTCGAGTCGGTGACCCTGGTGGACCTGGACCCGGCGATGACCCGCCTCTTCTCGGGGCGGTTCGCGGACCTCAACGGCGGCAGCCTCGCGGACCCGCGCGTGCAGGTGGTGAACGCCGACGCGCTCACCTGGCTGGAGGAAGGCACGGAGCAATTCGACGCGGCGATCATCGACTTCCCCGATCCCAACGACTACGCGCTCGGAAAACTCTACACGACCTACTTCTACCGGCTGCTGCGCACCCGGCTTGCCCCCGGCGCTGCCGTGGCGATCCAGTCCACCTCGCCATTTTACGCCGCCAACGCCTACTGGTGCGTGGTCCGGACCATCGAGGCCTCCGGCTACGCGGTGTACCCGTACCACCAGTGGGTGCCGGCCTTCGGCGACTGGGGTTTCGTGCTGGCCAGCCGGGGCGGGGTCGACGTGACCCCGGCGACGGGTGGCCGGGCCACGTTCCCCGCCGGGGTGCGCTCGCTCGACGGCCCCACCGTCGCGAGCCTGTTCACCTTCGCGCCCGACGTGGCCCGCCCCGGCGGCCCGGTGAATCGTCTCGACAACCAGGTGCTGGTGCGACTCTACGAGGAAGACTGGCGCGAGATGGTGGGGCGTTGACCCGCCGCCGGCTCGTGGGCTCCGCCGTCGCGGTGGGCCTGGCCGGGTGCCGCGCCCAGCCTCCCCCGCGCCTCGACGGCGGCAACCTTGGCGCCGACCTCCGCGCCCGGGGGCACCGGGTACGCGAACCCCTGCTCGGCCGACCGGCCCCGACCCGGCGGGTCGACGTGCTCATCGTCGGCGCCGGCGTGGCGGGGCTGGCCTGCGCTTGGAAACTCGCCCGGGAGAACTTCGAGGGTTCGGTGCTGGTGGTGGACCTCGACGCCGAGATTGGCGGCACCGCCACCTTTGGCGAAGCCAGCGGCCTACCCTACCCCTGGGGCGCCCACTACCTCACCCTCCCCTCCCCGGAGTGTACCCACGTCGTCGAGATCCTCCTCGACCTCGGCGTCGTGACCAGCTTCGAGGACGGTCGCCCGGTCTACGACCCCCGCAGTCTCTGCCTGGCCCCCGAGGAGCGGCTTTTCGTGCGGGGGCGCTTCGTGGAAGGACTGTGGCCCGGTGACATCGCCAGCGCCGATGACGAGCGGCAGCGGCGGGCCTTCGAGGCGGACTGCCAGGCGTGGACGATGCGCGTGGGTGCCGACGGCCGACCGGCCTTCGCCATCCCGGTGGCCGCCGCCAGCCTGGACCCGGAGATCCGGGCGCTCGCCAACGTCGACTTCGCCGGGTGGCTCGACGCGCAGGGTTACCGCTCGGCGGTCCTCCGCGACTACGTCGACTACTGCTGTCGCGACGACTTTGGCGTACGCGCCACCGGGGTGAGCGCCTGGGCGGGCCTGCACTACTTCTGCTCGCGACGGCCTGACCCGGGCGACGCCCGCGACCTCGGTACCCACGTGCTCACCTGGCCGGCGGGCAACGGCTGGCTCTGCCAGGGGATGCGCCGCCGCTTCCCGTACCCGGTGCAACTCGCGACCACGGTGCGGGCGGTGGAGTCCAGTGGCCGCGCGTGGCTCGAGCAGGAGGGCCAGGTCCAGGGCATCGACGCCCGCCACGTCGTGCTGGCGGTGCCCGGCTTCGTGGCTGGCCGGTTGGCCGGGGGCGCCGTGGCGCCGCGGGTGGCGTACGCGCCCTGGATGGTGGCTCAGCTCCACGTTTCTGAACTACCCGCGAGCAACGGTGTGAGTTCGGCGTGGGACACCGTCATCCTCGGCGCGAGGGGACTCGGCTACGTCAACGCGGCGCACCAGCGAGGGCTCTACCGGGGTCCCTCGATCCTCACCTACTACCAGCCAGTGGACCGCCGCGAGGACCTCGACGGCGACTGGGCCACGGGGGCGGAGTCGGTGCTCGCCGACCTGCGACCTGCCCATCCCGACCTCGACGCGGTGACGACGCGGGTCGACACCTGGGCCTGGGGCCACGGCACCGCCATCCCCGCCGTGGGACAGCACGCGCTCGACGCCGCCGGGCGCCCGGTACTCGACGCCCTGTCCCGCCCCGTGGGCGCCCTCCACTTCGCGCACACCGAGCAAGGGGGCATGTCGCTGTTCGAGGAGGCGAGCTTCCACGGCATCCGCGCCGCCACCGAGATCCTCGGGTGAGCAACCCCTACCTGGGTTCGCGGGGCTTCGACCTGGGGTTCATCCTGCTGCCGACCTTGCTCACCGGCCTGGTCGCCTGGGTGCCCGCGCCAGGCGCCGATGGCGGCTTCCCCGCGTTCTTTTTCCTCGTGGTCGCCATCGACGTGGCCCACGTCTGGTCCACGCTGTGGCGGACGTGGTTGTCGCCCGAGGGACGCCAGCAGTTCGCCCGGCTCCTCGGGTCGCTCCCGCTCGCGGCCCTGGCCGCCGCCGCGCTCGTCGCCGCGCTCTGGCCCGGACGCTTCTGGACGTTCATGGCCTACATCGCCGTGTTCCACTTCACACGGCAGGCAGCGGGCTTCGCCATGCTCTACCGTGCCAAGTCCGGGCAGAGTTGTCGCGACGGCGGTGCCCGGCTGGAGTGGTGGGCCACGCAGTCGGTGTGCCTGGCGGCGGTCGCGTACTGGCACGCGCACGCCCGTCCCTTCGCTTGGTTCGTCCCTGGCGATTTCTTCACGCTGCCCGCGGGCGTCGCCTGGTCGCTGGTCGCCCTCTCGGCCGTGCTGGTGCTCCTGCACGTCAACCGTCGCCTGCGCGGCCCAGCAAATCCCGGCGGTGACCTTTGGTTCCTCGCGAACACCGCCTCGTGGCTGGGCGCGGTGGTGCTCGCGCGGTCCGACCTCGGCTTCACCGTCGCCAACGTCGTCGGGCACGGCGTGCCCTACCTGGCACTGGTCTGGCTGACCACGCGCGCTGTCCCCCTCACGGTGTTCCTCGCCGTCCCGGTCGCCCTGGCCCTGGCCGAGGAGGCACTGTGGGACGGGATGGTGTGGCAACA
>CAYHRZ010000570.1:0-3633 GCA_964359125.1 uncultured Klebsiella sp.
TGTGAGCGCGGCCCTGGCCCTGGGCCTCGGCCTGGGCGAGGCGCTCGGCGGGGGGCCACCCAGCGTGGACGAGCCGCTCCGCACGGGCGCCAAGGCCACGAGCGACGCCGCGGTGGTCATCGGCCTCGAGAACTACGCCTTCGTGCCCACGGTGCCCTACGCGAGCCGCGACGCGGACGCCTTCGCGACGATGCTCAAGTACACGAGGGGTGTGCCCTCCGAGCGAGTCCACCTGCTGAAGTCGGCCAGCCGGAACATCCTGCTCCGCGAGCTACAGGCGGCGGCGGCCGAGGTCACCGACGGCGGAACGCTGTGGGTGTACTTCGCAGGCCACGGCGCCGCGTCGACCCACGACGGCTCGCGCATCCTCCTGGCCGACGACGTGCGACAGGATCCCACCGCCTTCATGGACTCGGCGGTGTCGGTTGACGAGGTGGTTGGCATCGCCTCCGCCCGCGGCGTCGCGACGGTGCTGGTTCTCGACACCTGCTACGCCGGCACGGGTCGATCCGGGGAGTCCCTGGTGGCGGGCACGCGCTTCCTGGTGCCCGCGGCGGCTCAGCGGCCGCCCCCGGGGTCGTGGATCTGGACGGCGGCGTCGGGCGACCAACTCTCGGGCCCCCTCGCCCTCGCCCGCCACGGGGCGTTCACCTACTTCGCCATCGGCGCCCTGCGCGGCTGGGCCGACGGCGAACTCGATGGCAGCCCCGACGGCGAGGTGACCCTCGCCGAGGCCAACGAGTTCGTGTCCCGCTCGCTGCGCGCCAGCCAGATCGACACGCAGACCCCGGAGTTGGCCACCCCGCCCGCCAACGCCGAGCTTGTCGTGGTCCGGGGGAGCAACCTGGAAACGGCGCCCGCCCTCGCCAGCCTGGGCTTGTCGAACGGCCCCGGCGCCGACGCCACCCTCGCCCAACTCGAGTCCTTGAAAGAGCGGCAGACGGCCCGCGAGGCCGCGATCGCCGCCGCCAGCGACAGCCTCCGGGCCGACGCTACCCGCGTCTGGAATGCCACCGGCGCGGTGATCGCCGGGGGCGGCCCCGAGGCCGAGGTGGCCATCCGACAGTTCATCGACCGCTACGAGTACGCCAGCGTCGCCGTGCAGGGTGCGCCGGTCAGCGTCACCATCCCGGAGGTGGCCGAGGCGCGCCTGGCGCTGACCCGGATAGCCGACGGCGGCAGCACGGCCGCCCCTGCGGACCCGACGCGGCTGGTGACGCTCGAGGGGGGGAGTTTCCTCATGGGGAGCCCGCCGGCGGAGCCGGGGCGCCTGCCGAGCGAGAAACAACACTCGGTCAGCGTGCGCCCGTTCCAAATCGCCACCGCCGAGGTGACCCAGTTCCTCTACCAGGAGTTGACGGGCGCCTCGCCCAGCGAGTGCGCGGTGGCGGGCTGCGGGGCCCGGTTGCCGGTGCAGAGTGTCAGTTACCTGGACGCACTGAACTTCTGCAACGCCCTCTCCGAGCGCGACGGCCTCGAACCCGCCTACGTGGTGCGGAAACATGCGGCGACGTGGAAACCCGATGCCAGTGGCTACCGGCTGCCCACCGAGGCCGAGTGGGAGTATGCCGCGCAGGCGGGCAAGCCGCGGGTCTTCGGCATCACCGACGACCCGAGCCAGGCCTGTCGAGCGGGGAACGTGTCCAACGGCGGCGTCTTGGGCCCGTCCGGGTGGCTCCCCTTGCTCAAGTTCCCGTGCAGCGACCGTTGGCCGGGACTGGCGCCAGTGGGCAGTGCCGCCCCTAACGCGTGGGGCATCTACGACATGGTCGGAAACGTGTCGGAGTGGGTGTTCGACGCCTACGACGACGAGCCCCCGGGCGGCGCCGACCCGGTGGTCGACACCGGGAAACTCCGCACCTTCCGGGGCGGGTCCTTCAACAGCATCCCGCGGCAAACCCGGGTGGCGTTCCGCTTCGGGATCGACCCGGAGAGCACCTCCTTCGAGAGGGGCTTCCGCGTGGCGCGGAACGCGGGCCCGTAGGGTGGGGGCCACGCGCACGACGGCACCGGGAGTGCCCGCGGGTGGGCGCCGGTGCCGCCGCGCGCCGTCGACGTGGGCGTGGGCCCTCCTGGCCTTCCCGGGCGCGGCGGGCGCCGCCACCTTCGGCGAGTCCTCGACCCGGGCCTGCACCGAGATGGAGGCGGGCGGGGTGCTCACGCCCGCAGCCGGCGAGTTGCTCGTGATCGGCTCGGGCAAGAGCCGCGACCTGGCCTGGGGCAAGGCCCAACAGCAGGCCGTCCACGCGTACGGGGGTGGTAGCGCCACCCGCGAGGCCATGATCGTGCGCTCCCTGGTGCCGTGGTGCGTCAACAGCCACGCGGTGGGGACCTTCGGCGCGGCGAGGGAGGTCACGGTGGTCGGTTCCATCGAGCGCGCCGTGGTCGACTCGCTGGCGCGGGAACAGGCCCGCCTCGACGAACAACTCGACGCCCTGGCCGGGGTGATCGCCGCGCTGCCCGGCATCGAGACGTTGGTTCTCTCCCCGACGGCGTGGTCGAGCGGCTGCGTCGCCGACGTGAGCCGGTTCGTCAACGCCCGCGTGCGCAACCGGGTCTTCGACCGCACCGGGGTGACCCTGGCGTCGTCGCCGCCGGTGGGCGCAGACTACGCGCGGCTCCGCTTCGAGTTGGTCACCCTCGGCGAGCAGGGATCCATCACGGTGGCCCTGTCGGAGGCGGGCCAGAACCGGACGCTGGGGCACGTCGACTTCGCGCTGGACGTGTTCGGGCTCGAGTCGGGGGACCTCGGTCAGTGCGCGACCAACGACACGCTCGGGCTCCCCGCCGGCGGCCTGCTCGTGGGCCGCGACGGCCTCGCGGTGCGCATGGAGTCGTCGGTGACCGACGGCGTCGCCTGCGAGGGCGAGCGGGCCTGGCCCTGGGTGTACACCAACGAGTCGGCAGTCGTGCACGTGTTCTCCGTCGACCCGGCGGGCGCGGGCTACCACGTGTGGCCGGTGGGGCCACCTGTCGCGACAAAGGGACGGCTGGAGCTGGGGAGCGCGGACCTGGTCCCCTTGAAGGACGGGGGCGACGAGCGACTGATCGCCGTGGCCATCCCGGCCAGGGAAGCCGCCACCACGAAGTCGCCGTGGCAAGGGTTCTGCCGCCTGGCCACGCCCTTCGACGCGAAGTCGCTCCCCGCGGGCGCCGCCGCCTCGGCCGCCAGCTTCGTCGTGTACCGCGCGGGGACCTACGGCTGCGCCGAGCGCGAGGCGCCGAGCGCCGAGGCCACGCTCGCGGCGGCGCCGACCTGCAACTGAGCGGGGGCGCGGCGCGTCGAGGTGACCAGGTTGCGACGGCGTCGCCCGTTGCTCCCCCTACCGCCGGTCCGCCCCCGCCACCACCACTTGCACCGCGCCCCCGCTGCTCGTCGCCGCCATCCCGATGGTGGCGAAGGGGGCCGTGAGCGCCGCGCGCTCGTCGACCGACCACCACATCGCGTCCAGGCACGCCGCCACCGTGCTCCCGCGGCAGGTGCCGGCGTCGCCCCCGGCGAAGCCACCGGCCGCGAGCTGCTGCATGGCCTCGGAGAGCTGCTTGTTGGCCGCAAAGTCGCGCAGCCGGGCGCGGGCTACGCCGTCGAGCATCGGGTCCCGCTCCGCCGCAGGGCGCCGGTACCACGCGTCG
>CAYHRZ010000571.1:0-3627 GCA_964359125.1 uncultured Klebsiella sp.
AATCGACCGCACTGTCCCTGATCCCTCGGCTGCACGACGTGACCGGGGGCGCGGGCACCGTCCCCAGCCTCAACACCATCGTGCTGGCGGTATCAGGGCAGTTCAAGGACGAACTGCGGTTCGCCGCCGACGGGAGCACGCCGTGGACGGCCCAGGTCTCCTCGGGAGGCACCCCCTGTGGTGGGCTGGTGGTCACCGAGGTGAAGAAGCCCTCTCCCCTCCAGTTCGCGCTCTACCCCCACCTCACCTCGTGGGACAAGCTGGTGGTATTGGCACCGGGCGACTGCCCGGGCGGCGTGGCCGACACGCTCTTGCTCATCAGCGCCCGCGGGCGCGCGGAGCTACGGTGGGCCCCGCCATGAACGCCCCCGACTTCGCTTCCCGCCGCCGCCGCGTTTGCGCGGCGGTCGGTGCACCCCTGCTCCTCGGCACCAACGCCCCCCGGGCCCGCAACCTGCCGATGAACTCGGTGCCCTTCCGCGCCGACAGCACGTTCTTGTACTACACCGGCTGCACCGAGCCTGGCGCCTTCGCGCTCCTGGTCGACGGCCACTGCACGTTGTTCCTGAACCCCCCAGAGCCGGGGGACGAACTCTGGCACGGTGAAGTCGCGACGCTGGAACAGCGGCGGGTGCAGCACGGCGTCGACGCGGTGAAGCCGGTGCACGCCCTGGACGCCGCTTGCGAGCCGCTCCGCGGCCGCCTGCAAACCCTGGCCGTCCCGGACCATGCCGTCACCCAGCGGCTCTCGCGACTGGTCGGGCGACCCCTGGCCTTCCCCGGCACGCCCGGCCACGAGCCGCTGGTCAACGCGGTCATCCAACAGCGCCGCACCCGCGACGAGTGGGAACTGGGCGAGATGCGCGAGGCTGCAGGCATCGCCTCCGAGGCGCACCGCGCGGCCATGCGCGCCACGCGGGTGGGCGGGCACGAGCGCGAGGTGGCGGCCTTGTTCGACGCCGTGGTCGCCGCCCGGGGGGCCACCACGTCGTACCACTCGATCGTCACCGTCCGCGGCGAGATCCTCCACAACCCCGACTACGGCAACCCCCTCCGCGAGGGCGACCTCCTCCTCCTCGACGGCGGCGCCGAGACGCCGTCCGGCTACGCCAGCGACGTCACCCGGACGTGGCCGGTCAACGGCCGTTTCTCGACCCGGCAGCGCGATCTCTACGCGCTCACCCTCGCGGCCAACGAGCGATGCATCCCGATGGTGACCGCCGGCCGCCGATACGCCGACATCCACTGGGCCGCCACCCGCGTGCTCGCGGAGGGGTTGCGCGACCTGGGGTTGCTCGCGGGCAACGTCGACGGCCTGGTCGAGTCGGGGGCCACCGGCGTGTTCTTCCCGCATGGCGTGGGGCACCTCATCGGCCTCGACGTGCACGACCTCGAGAACTTCGGGGACCGTCCCGCCTACGCCCCCGGCCGCTCGCGCCCGGGGCAGTTCGGCGCCCGCTACCTTCGCCTCGATCTCGACCTGGAGCCCGACACCGTCGTCACCATCGAGCCGGGCATCTACGTCGTGCCCGCCATCCTGCACGACGCCGCGCTGCGCGCCCAGTTCGCCGGCCAGGTGAACTTCGCGGCTGCGGAGGCGTGGATCGGGTTCGGCGGCATCCGCGTCGAGGACGACGTGCGGGTTCGCCCGGGCGGCGACCCCCCCGAGGTGCTCACCGCCGCGATTCCCAAGTCGATCGACGCCATCGAAGCTATCGTGGGCCAGGGACCCTCGGCGCGCGAGCGGCTCTCGGCATGATGCTCCTCCTGGGCAGCGCGTGGGCGATCAGCCTCGACGAAGCGGTGGCCCGCGCGGCGGAACTCGACGCCAGCGCCGTGGTGGCCACCCTCACCTGGCGCCAAGCCCAACTCGACGCCGCTGAGCGCTGGAGCGGCGTCGGGCTCACCCCCTCGCTGGCTTGGCAGTCGCGACAGAGCGGCGCCACCACCGTCGAGACCACGTCGTTCAACCTGAGCGTGGGCGCCCTGGCCCCCTCGGCATGGTTCGACGCCGCCGAGCAGTCGGCCCAGGCCGCCGCCGCCCGCTTCACCGCCGATGGCACCACCCTCGACGCCCAGTACGCGGCCGCCGTGCTCTACCACGGCGTCGTGAGCGCCGAGGCCGCGCTGGCCGCAGCCGAGGAGGGCCAGGCCGCCGCCGGGGCCACCCTCGACGCCGTCCGCGCGCGGGTGGCGGCCGGCCTCGACAGCGAGTTGGTGGGGAAGTCGGCGGAGGCCGCCGTGCTCGTGGCCAAGGCGGATCGCGCCCGCGCCGACGCCGGTGTCACCGTGTCGCGGCTCCAACTCGCCCGGGCCCTGCAACTGTCCGCCGCTGACCTTGGTAGTGTGGCCCTCCCCGCCGCCCTGGACCTGCCCGGCGAGTCGTCTGCGTCGCCCTTTCTCGGCGCCGCCCGCGCGAACCTCGCCGCCGCCCGCTGGGAGCACGGCCAGGACATCGCCGGCTTGTTGCCCTCGGGTTCGCTCACGGCCACCACGCCCCTGGACCCGGTGGCTTGGCAAGTCACGCTGGGAGCCACCTGGACGTTCGACGGGCTGGCGGGCCCCTTCCTCCGCGAGCGAAACAGCGCGCTGGCGGTGAAGATCGCGGGGGTGCAGCTCGACGCGCTCGAGCGCGACCTCGGCCTGGCCATCGAGAGCGCCCGCGCCCAAGCCCGCGCCGCGCGCGAGGTGCTCGTGGCCGCCCGCGCCCGCGAGGAACTGGCCGAGGTGGCGCTGCAAGTGGGGCAGTTGCGGCTGACGGCTGGACTCGCCTCCACGTTGGAGGTGCTCCTTTTGCAGGAACAACTCGCCAGCGCACGGGCGGACCGGGTGGCCAGCGAACTGGCCGAGGCGGTCGCGGTCCTCGAGGCCCGGCGAGCGGCGGGCCTGGGCTGGTAGTCGCTACCAGGCGCGGCGAAGCACCGTGTCGCGCTGCCACCGCTGGTCCTGTGCCGGGTAGTCCAGCGAGAAGTGCAGGCCGCGACTCTCCTGGCGGCGCATGGCGCTGTCCACCACCAGCGCCGCCACGTCGGCCAGGTTGCGGAGTTCCAGCAGCGGCGCCGTGAGGCGGAAGTCCCAGTAGTAGTCATGGATCTCGGCCTGGACCCGCTCGATGCGCGCCTGCGCGCGGAAGAGCCGCTTGCTGGTCCGCACGATGCCGACGTAGTTCCACATCAACCGCCGGACCTCGTCCCACGTCTGCGTGATCACCACCTGCTCGTCGCTGTCGACGGCCCGCCCGGGGTCCCAGGCGGGGATTCCGCTGGGGAGCGTCGTCTCCGGGAGCCGGCGAACCGCCGTCCGCGCCGCGTGGTCGGCAAACACCACCGCCTCCGACAACGAGTTCGACGCCAGCCGGTTCGCCCCGTGGAGGCCGGTGCAGGCGCACTCGCCCAGCGCGAAGAGGTTGTGGATGCTGGATTCGCCCTCCAGGTCGGTCAGCACGCCCCCACAGAAGTAGTGGGCCGCGGGGACCACCGGGATCGGCACGGAGGCCATGTCGATGCCCAGTTCGCGGCAACGCCGGTCGATGTTGGGAAACTTGGCCTCGGCGGTGGCCCGGTCGAGGTGCGTCATGTCGAGGAAGACGCAGTCGTCGACGCCGCGGCCTTCATCGATCTCCGTCTG
>CAYHRZ010000572.1:0-3626 GCA_964359125.1 uncultured Klebsiella sp.
TCGGCACGTTCATGACCCGCTCGGGGGTGTTCAACAGCGTCCACAGTTTCACCCAGTCCGCGATCGGCCCCATCTTCCTGGGTTTCCTGGGCGTGGCGCTGGTGGCCTGCGTCTTGCTCCTCGCCGCGCGCATCGACCTGCTGGCCGCGGAGGGCGACGCCCCCTCGCCGGTGTCGCGGGAGGCGGGCTTCCTCGTCAACAACGTGCTTTTCGTGTCGCTCACCTTCACCGTGCTGCTCGGCACCACCTTCCCCTTGATCATGGAGGCGGTGAAGGGCGTGAAGCTCAGCGTGGGCGAGCCCTACTTCAACCAGGTGGCGATCCCGGTGGGGACCGCGATCCTCTTCTTGATGGGCGTGGGCCCGGCCCTGCCCTGGGGGGAGGGTGGGCAGCGGGCGGTCCTGGCCCTGCGCGGCCCTGCGGTCGCGGCGGCGCTGGGCGCCGGGGCGGTGGCGGTGCTGTCGCCGGCCAGCGTGCTGTCCTGGTCCACGCTGGTGGTGGCCGTGGGCGCCTTCGCGATGACGGTGACGGTGGTGGAGATCGTGCGGCCGGTGCGGGTGCGTATGAAGGAGAACGGCGAGAGCGCCGGCACCGCGGCGTGGCGCGCCCTGTCGCGAGGGAACCGCCGGTTCGGCGGGTACCTCGTCCACGCTGGCATCATCGTGGTGATCGTGGCCATCGGCCTGTCACACGCCTACCGCACCGAGCGCGAGATCAACCTCGCGGTGGGGCAGCCGGTCACCTTCGAGGACTACACCCTCACCCTCGTGGGTCGCGACACGGTGAAGGAGCCGCACCGCACCCGCGAGCTGGCGCACGTGGATGTTTCTGGCCCGTCGGGGTCGTTCACCCTCACCCCGGCGCTGAACCACTACGCCTTCAGCAGTAACGCCATCGGCACCCCCGACGTGCACACCACTGCCACCCACGACCTCTACCTGTCGTTGCTCACCATCGCGCCCAAGGGCAGCACGGCGGGGGTCCACGTGTACTACAACCCCGGCGTGTTGTGGTTGTGGGTGGGCACGGGCATCGCCGCGCTGGGCTGCCTGCTCGCGCTGGTCCCCGGCCGGCGCACGGCGGTGGCGGCGGCGCCTGCCGCCCAGGCCGCCAAGTGAACAAGAAGGTCCTCGGGGTGGGCCTCTTGCTGGTGGCGCCCCTGGTGTGGGTGCTGGCCAAGGGATTTGGCACCGATCCCAGCTACATCCCGTCGCCGCTGATCGACAAGCCGGCGCCCACGTTCACCCTGCCGGTGCTCGACGGCGAGGGCGCCATGCTCTCGCTGTCGGACCTGCGCGGCAAGCCCGCGCTGGTGAACTTCTGGGCCACGTGGTGCGACACTTGCGGGGTGGAGCACCCCATCCTCGCCCGGCTCGCCAAGCGCTACGCCGGGCGCGTTCATTTCGTGGGCATCGCCTACCTCGACAAGGAGGACAACCTGCGCAAGTGGTTGGCCAAGCACGGCGGCGCCGCCTTTCCCACCCTGATCGACGTGGGCACCAGCGCGGCCGTGGCCTACGGCGTGGGGCGCCTGCCGGAGAGCTACCTGCTCGACGCCGACGGCGTGATCCGGCACAAGGCGTTCGGCGCCATCGACGCCAACGACATGGTCGCCCGCATCGAGGCCCTGCTGTGATCGCCGCGTTCCTGGTCGCCATCGCCCTCGCCGAGGACCCCGGGACGCCCACGGCGGGACTGGACCCGGCGCAGGTGGTCGGCGCGCCGGCGGTGGCTCCGCTGGCTGGCGAGGCGATGTTCGCCGAGGCCCGGCGCATCTCGATGGATCTTCGTTGTCCCACCTGCCAGGGCATGAGCGTGGCCGAGAGCCCCGCCGAGGGTGCCCGTGCCATGCGCGCCGAGGTGGAGCGCCTGGTGGCCCAGGGCTACAGCGAGGAGCAGATCAAGGACTACTTCGTGTCGGCGTACGGCGAGTTCATCCTGCTCGCTCCCCGGCAGTCGGGCGCCAACCTCGCCTTGTGGATTGTCCCGGCGGTGCTGGCGCTGGGGGGTACCGTGCTGGTGCTCGCCAACCTCCGCCGCCGGGCCACGGTCGGCGCGCCCACGGCGGCCACGCCCCCCTCGCCGCCACCCACCCCGCCCGCCGACGACTACCGCGCGCGGGCCGAGCAGGAGATCGACCGCTGATGTGGCCCCCCACCCTCGCCATCGCCGCTGGCCTCGCGGGCGGACTCGTGCTCGTGGGCTGGTCGCGGCGCGGCGCTCGCCGCGGGCAGGCGGATCCCGTGGTGGACCTGCTCGCCCGCAAAGACGCCCTCTACGCCCAGGTGCGCGAGTTGGACGACACCCGCGATCGCCACGAGCCCGCCCTCTACCAGCAGGAGCGGGAGCGGCTCCTGGCCGAGGCCGCGGGGGTGCTGCGCCAGATCGACGGGGCCCAGGCTAGGGCCGCCGGGTCGGCTGGTCCCCGGGCAGGGGGCGACGGCGCCACCTCGCCCGCCTCGCCTCCCACGCCGCCCTGGGTGTCGGCCGGCGCCGGCGGCGCGGTCGTGGCGCTGGTGTTTGGGCTCTACAAGATGGTCACCGACGAGGCGGCCCCTCGCGCCGAGGGACAAGGCATCACCGGCGGCCAGGCCGCCATGGGTGGGAGCGAAGGCGCGGAGGCCGAGGCCCCCGAGCTGCCTCCGGCGGTCGCGGCCGAGCTCGTCGCCCTCGCGGCGGCCGTCGAGAAGGACCCGGCCGACCTCGAGGCCAAGAACCGCTACGGCCACGCGCTGATCGCGGTCGACCGCGTGCGCGACGCCTGGAAGCTCGCCGACGCCGTGACGGAGGCGGACCCCGGCAACGCCGAGGCTCGTACACACCAGGCGGTGGTGCTCATCGACATCGGCGACACCACGATGGCGGCGAGTGTCCTGGACCGGGTGCTGGTGGAGCACCCCGCCTTCACCGAGGCGCTGGGCTACCGCGGTGCCATCTACGCCCAGCAGGGCGACAAGGCCGGCGCGGTCGACGCGTGGACCCGGGCCCGGGCCTCGGACCCCGCCGGGGCCGCGGTTTTCGACCAGTTGTTGGCCCGTGTCGACAGCATGGTGGTGGGTGCTGCCACGGGCGACGCGGCCGGCGGCACGGCCGACGAGCCGGTGCCAGTGACCGGGGCCGCCGAGCTCAGCGGCGAGGTGCGGCTGGCCGCCGGCACCACCGCCCCGAGTGGCACGCTGTTCGTGTACGTGCGCCCCGAGGGGCAGGACAAGGGGCCCCCCGCCCGGGTGAAGCGCCTCGGCGCCGCGTTCCCCGCCGCCTTCAGCATCGCCGCCAGCGACAGCCCCATGGGCGGCACGCTGTCGGGCCGGGTGTGGGTGTCGGCCAAGCTCGACCAGGACGGCAACCCCAGCACCACCGAGCCTGGCAACCTGGCCGGGCGCTCCGAGGCGGTGGAAGTGGGTGCCACGGGGATCGTGATCGAGCTGCGGTAGCGGGGGCCTCCCCCGCGAGCGGCGGAGGAGCCTTCACCCTTGCCTTCCCCCGCTTGCGGGGGAAGGTGGCGAAGCCGGAAGGGGGCAGCACGCGGTCGCACCGGGTGGGCGGCTCCGGGAGGATCTCTGGATGCCCCCTCCCGGGCGCCCCCCCGCCCCGGGGGGGGGGGGGGGGGGGGGGGCGCCCCCCCC
>CAYHRZ010000573.1:0-3622 GCA_964359125.1 uncultured Klebsiella sp.
CGGCGTCGCTGTCGGCGTCGCTGTCGGCGTCGCTGTCGGCGTCGCTGTCGGCGTCTTTGACGTCCTGGCTGTAGGGGCTCTCCGCCGGCGTGTCGCAGGCAAACGAGAACAAGACGACCAGGGGCCAGGTTGGGCGCATGCGTACTCCCGCCGTCCATCGTACCAGGACCCGCTCGGGGCTACTCGATGTAGCCGAGGTCCCTGAGAAACGGCTCCGGCTCCCCCCTCAACTCCTCCGCGAGCCCCTCCATGTCGCCGCGCACGCGCACGTCGAGGCGGCTGCGGACCTCGGGGTCGAGCCCGCCGTCGTCGCCGGGCACGATGGAGAAGGCGTAGAGCTTCAGCGCGCTCTCGCCGTTGTCGTTGACGCTGCCGAAGCCGATGACGTTGGTGCCGTGGCCGTAGGCGGTCTGGCCCAGGTCGTCGTGCAGCGGCATCAGGTTGTCTTGCCAGGCCTCCGTGGGGTCGGTGGACTGGATCACCGCGATGCAGGGGTACTCGTCGCAGTCCATCGTCACCAGGGATGCGCCGGGGATGGTGGCGGCGCGTTCTTTCACGAAGGCCTCGAAGGCGTCGGGACGGTAGGGCGCGGGGAGGTTCTCTGGCCAGGCCGACGGGGTGCCACCCAGCGCCCTGAGCTGTCCCACCGTCAGGGCGTGTTCGAGCCGGAGCGCGGCGAGCTCTCGGATCGCCTCGTCGGTCGACCGGGCGACAGCACGGTTCTTGACGGCGGGCGCGACCCAAGGCGTGCCCACCTGGCGCGACTCGCCCTCGGTCAGGGTGAACGGCGCGGCGTCGGCGGGGCGCACCACCGCCGTGCCCTCCACCACGGCCAGGGTAACGGCGGAACCCACGAGGGCGGCGAGGAAGTGTGACTTGTCCATGGTCTTGGTCTCCGCCAGGGTTTCACGCGGCACCCCCGCGGGCGGTTCCACGCGCACCCAGATTTTTCCGTCGACCTCGACCGGGATATCGCCGGCCAACAGCTCTACCCGGCCTTCGACCATTGAAAAACCCGACGCAATCCGCTGTTGGGTCCGTGGCCCCGGCACCAGGAGGGCGAGGACGAAGCCCGCCGCGAGGAGCACGCCGCCCACGGCCACGCGGCGCAGGGTTTGCCGCGAGCCGGGCACCGTCGCCGCCGGGCGGCCCTCGCGCCGCAGCGACGGTGGCGTCATCTCGCGCGGCAGCGCCGCCAGGGCCGAGGGAAGGCCCTGCATCGCCGCCCACTGCCGCGCGAGGTCGGGCTCCCGGGCGATGCGGCCCCGGAGTGCCTCGGCCTCCGCGGCGGGCAGTTCCCCGTCGAGCAGGCGAGAGAGGTCGTCGTTCATGTGAGACTCCGGGCGAGCGCGGCGCGCGCGCGGTGCAGGCGGGACTTCACGGTGCCGAGCGGCACGCCCTCGATGGTGGCGATCTCGTCGAGGGGGACCTCTTCCACGTGGTGCATCACCACCACCCGGCGGTGGGCCTCGGGGAGGGCCGCCACGGCGGCTTCGAGTTGTTGTGATGTCGCGATGCTACTTTGTGATGTATCGGTCGATGTATCACCCGCCGCGAACGCCTCGTCGTGGATGTCGTCGTGGGACAAGAGGCGCTCGCGGGTGAGGCGCCGCCGGTGCCGGTCGACCAGGTGCCGGTGGGTGACGGTGGTGACCCAGGTGCGAAAACTCGCGGGTCCCGTCGGGTCGAAGCCCGCCGCGAGCACCTTGGCCCACACTTCCTGGTAGGCGTCGTCGGGGTGCGGGTCCAGCCGACGACAGAGTGCCCAGACCCTGGGGCCATGTTCCTCGACCAGCAACGCGGTGTCCACGCGCGATCCTTACACGCGCGAGGCGGCCGACGGTTCCGCGGCAGCCGGATACGCAACCCCCCATGCTGCTCGCCGCCCTCCTCGCCTGCACCCCCGCTCCTGTCGACTCCGGCGCCGGCAACGGCATCCCGGTGCTCGATCCGCCCCCCGCCGGCGAGGGCTTCCAAGTGTCGATGTTCGGCACGGCGGCGGCGTTCTCCGAGGCCTGGTTGTGCTCGGTGTACGACCTGCCCACCACCGAGCCGGCGTCGGTGAACTCCGTGCAGTACCTCCAGAACGCCGGCACGCACCACCTCACGCTGTCCACCACCGCCTTTGCCCAGACGCCCTTGCCGGAGGGCAACTACGACTGTGCCGACCTCTACGCCGACACCACGCTCATGGAAGACGTGGTGATGATGTTCGGCAACCAGGGCGAGGCGGCGGGCACGCTCACCCTGCCCGAGGGCGTGGCGGCCACGCTGCCGGCGGGCATCCAGGTGATGCAGGAGATCCACTACGTCAACACCACCGACACCGACGTTTCGCTCTACTCCTACCTCAACGCCTGGACGATCCCGGAGGAAGAGGTCGTCGACGGCATCTGGGGCGGCAGCGTGCGCGACGAGAACATCGCGATCCCGCCGGGGGCCAGCCACACAGAGTGGTCGCGTTGCGTGCTGAACGAGGACGTGGAGGTCCAGTTCCTGGCCTCGCACACGCACGCGCAGGCCACGTCGTTCACCATCGCCCCCTACGACGGGGACAACGTGGGCGAGGTGTTCTACGAGAACTTCGACTGGCACGACCCGAAAATCGTCCAGTACGACCCGCCGCTGGTGGTGCCCGCGGGCCAGGGCTTCGAGTTCAGCTGCACCTGGCAGAACCAGGGCGACACCGAGGTGAACTACGGGTTCTTGTCGACCGACGAGATGTGCAACATGGCCATCGTGTTCACGCCGTTCTCGGTGACGGCGGCCTGCGAGGTGGTCGAGACCAGCGACGGCGTGCTGTGGGAAGGGTAGCGCCTACCGCCGCCTGAGGCGCTGTTCGAGGTCGTCCAGGCGCTTCCGGAGCGCGTCGAGCTCGGGGTCCGCCTCCGGCGGGTCGGCCTCGGGTGGCGGCGGCGACCTCGGCGGCGACTTCGGCGGCGACTTGGACCGCGGCGTCGAAGAAGCGGGCTCCGGGGCCGCGGGCTCGGCCGGGGTGCCACGCGGCTTGCCCCTTGGCATCCCCGCCGACGGGGCGGCGGCTGGCTCCGTCGCCCAGGGCGCGAGGCTAGGCATCGCGGCTTCCCAGCCCTCGAGTTGGCGGTGGAAGAGGTTCAACCCCTGGGCCAGCCGCGGGTCCACGCCTGCCGCGAGCGCCGGGTTGCTGGCGGCGCGGATCAGCCGCCGCAACAGGCCCACGGGAACCAGCGCGGCGCCCGCGGGGAGCGAGACCACGACTTGCAGCAGGATCTCCTGCGTGATGTCGGCCCCCGTCTTGGCGTCTTCCACCACGACCTCGTGCCCGGCGCGCACCAGGGCCGCGATGTCGTCGAGGTTCACGTAGGAAGAAGCCTCGGTGTCGTACAGGCGCCGGTTCTCGTACTTGCGGATGCGGGGCATCTGTCCCTCGGGTGCCCAAGCCTAACCGCGCGACGCTGCCGTGCGTCATTTGCTGCGATGCAATATTTTTCGTTGACGCAACGCAGCACGGAGTTTACTTCTTCTCCGTGCCCGGGACAGCCCGGCCACTTCAACCCCAAGGAGACTCACGATGGACGCCAAGAAGACCACCACCACCACCGCCGCCGCCTTCAGCCCCTTCCGCACCCAGTTCGTGGCCACC
>CAYHRZ010000574.1:0-3616 GCA_964359125.1 uncultured Klebsiella sp.
CGGCGATATCGGCCGTCTTCGGCCGATATCGCCGCTTGCCGGGGTCGGGTAGTTAGGCGACGACCGCGCGGTGGTGCTTCGTGTGGCGTGCGGGTAGTCTTCAACTACAAGCAACCGCGCCGAGAACAAGGACGGCCGCCCCGACAAGGGCCAGCAGGCAACCGCTCCCATTCACGATTTCGAAAGCGCACCCCGCCGCCGGGCGAAGGTCACCGCAGCGAGTACAGTAGAAATGGGTCGCCGAGGTTGAAGTGGTGACGACGGCTTCCTTCGCCAACGAGCCAGCGTGATGACCAAATCGAGCAGCGATGCTGTCGTTGACGGCATCCGGCACGACGCCCTCGGCGACATCTGAGATGACCGCTCTCGCGGCTCCTGCAGCGACCGCGCGTGCGACCGTTTCCAGGAGTGTAGCCGGTGGGCGCATCGGCACCCGCCTCCGACCCCCGCACGACCAGCATCGCTGCACGACGTGGAGATTCCATTGGCCGCTGAGGATGGCGATCAGGCCTCCACCAACGAGTGCCAGCATGGCTGGGGTCACGCCCAACCATCCTGACTACCCACAACTTCAAGTTCATCGGCCCGATAGCGGAGGAACTCCGTGGACGAGCCTTCCGAAAATAGCCACACCGGACTCGCGTGCGGGTCACCATCCACCGTACCCAACGAGAACATGGACTCGCGGCCGACAACACGCGCAGAAAATACGTCCCCCGTCGACACCACCACGAAGGTCGCCGGCTGCCGCGCGTCGGCCATCTGCTCGAGTTGCTCAGGTGTCATCGGCGGTCACCCACGTTGACGAGGTAACGCGTGGCGCTGGTGGGGCTACGGGGCCCCCTGGGGCTGGCGGAGCGCGCCGATGGGGGCGCGACCAGACCTGAGTTCCTCACCGGCAACATGTTGTCCGTCGGTTGTCGCCTAACGCCCCAACCCCCGCCCACCTCTGCGGATCATCCCCCGGAGATCCCCAATTATCCGCAGGTCATACTTGCGCATATCGCCGTGATCGCGACCAGGCGCGGCCGGCGCTCGTCACCGTGCACCCCCCCGACATGACCTGCGCACAAAAGATCCATGGCGACCAAAAAATGGTGTTCATTAGCGACGGGCCCCGATAACAGGGCCCCATGGAAGCGCTCGTCACCGCCCCGCCCCGTCCTACCTCCGTGCCGGTCCCCGCGCCCACGCTCTCGCCGAACCTACTGGAGCGCGTGCGCGAGGAGATGGCCATCCGGCACTACAGTCGTCACACGATTCGCGCCTACGTCGCCGCGATCGCCGCGTGGGCGGCGTGGCTCCGTCCCACGCTCCCGCGGGAGGGCACAGCGGAGGCGATCCGCGCCTTCCTGGCGCACCTCGTGGAGGCGGGCACCTCGCGGAGCCGAGTCGATCAAGCCGTCTCAGCGCTTCGTTTCCTGTACGTCGAGTTGTACCGCAGCATGACCCCCGCGGGCTTCGCCGTGCCCCGGCCCCGCCGGGAGTCCACCCTGCCGCGGGTCCTCGCGAAGGAGGAAGTGTTGCGGCTGGCCGCCGCGCCCATCAATCGAAAGCACCGCATCGCCATCCTGCTGATGTACGCCGCGGGTCTCCGGGTGGCTGAGTTGGCGGCGCTCCGCGTGCGCGACATCGACGCCGTGCGCTCCACCGTGTTCGTTCGGGGAGGGAAGGGGAGGAAAGACCGGGTCACCGTGCTGAGCGACGCGCTCGTGTCCGACCTGGCGTGGCTGGTCGAGGGCCGCTCGGCCGGCGAACCGTTGATCCCGTCTGCCGTGGGTGGCGGCCCGCTCTCGGTCCGGACGTTCCAGCACGTGGTCGAGCGCGCGGCGGCCACCGCCGGGCTGGCGGGGCGCGTGAGCTGCCACACGCTCCGTCACTCCTTCGCGACGCACCTGCTCGAGAGCGGTGTCGACATCCGCTTCATCCAGGACCTCCTCGGCCACGCCCGGATCGACACGACGGCGCGCTACACGCATGTCCGCAACCCCGCGGCCACGCGGGTGCGGAGCCCCTTGTGAGCGTTCGACGGGCTGCCCCGCTCGCCCCCGGGACGCCCTGGGCAGCCAAGGGCACCGGGGCGGCACGGGGGCCTCCGCGCGAGGGGTCGGCGACGCGAGACCGGGCGGGTGCAGGCGATGTTGCCAGAGCGCTCGGCGTCGCTGCGTCCCGTGCCGCCGTCGCCCGCGGGGCCCACCCGCTCCACGCGATCCGCGAGGACGCGCCGTCGGGGCCGGTGTGCCCGCTCTCGGCCACCCGCCGGGGCAGCGCGCACCGTGGCCAGGAAGCCCCCGTCGACGGCGTGGAAGGCCTGCGCCTTGGCGTCGAGCCGGAGCCCCAGCTCCTCGGCCCAGTCTGCGGCCAGCGCGCCGGTGCCGGTGGCCGACGTAGCCGCGCGCTCCGGGTCGGGGACGCCGCCGGGCGGCGGCGCGGCGCATGCCGCCGTGGCGAGGAGGAGGGACAGCCGAGCATCGACGCGGGGCATCGATCGCGGCGAGGGAGGCACCCGAAAACCGAAACCGCACCCCCGCTCGGTCGCGACGTGCTTTGTGATATTTCCGGTTCCGCAGATCGCCCGAGGCGGCTGGCGGCACCTTGTGGGGATCCACCACGGGTGCCCGGTGCGTCTACTGCTCCCCCTCGGCGTTCTGTTCTCCTTCGCCTGCCGGGAAGCGGCCGTCGAAATCGACGACCCGAGGGGCGGCGACGACTCCGGCCGTCCCGACGGCCCCGGGGGCGACACGGGAACCGACACCGGCGACACCGGCGTGGTCACCGCCGGCGACCTCTCGGTCTCTCCCCCCACGCTGGACCTCGGTGTCATCTTCGTGGGACAGGCCGCCAGCGGCTCGGTGACGCTGTCGAACGTGGGCACCGCCAGCACCAGCGCCACGCTGTCGATCGTCGGCGGCTGGGCCACCGCCTACACCGTCGACTACTACACCAGCGAGCTGTCCCCCGGCGAGTCGAGCACCCACAAGCTCACGCTGACGCCCACCACCTGGGGCGGCCACTCGGTGAGCGTGGTGATCGACGAGTCCTCGTCCGGCGAGCGGGTGGAGATCCCCATCTCCGCCAGCGTGCAGGAAGACAGCGACGGCGACGGCCACGGCAGCGCGCAGAGTGGGGGGGGCGACTGCGACGACGCGGATGCCACGATCAACCCCGGCGCCGACGACCACTGGTACGACGGCATCGACCAGGACTGCGACGGCAACGACGACTACGACCAGGACGCCGACGGGGTGCCGGCGCCCGAGGGCGGGGGCGATGACTGCGACGACCTCGACCCCGCCACCTACCCGCGCGCCGACGACCACTGGTACGACGGCATCGACCAGGACTGCGCGGGCAACGACGACTACGACCAGGACGCCGACGGCTACGTGCCCGGCGAGTACGTGGGGCTACCCACCGGCGACGTGCCCGACACCGGCAACCTGCCCGGTGGCGACTGCAACGACACCGACGCAACGATCAACCCCGCGGCCGCCGAGGGGTGGTACGACGGTATCGACCAGGACTGCTCGGGCACCAGCGACTACGACCAGGACGGCGACGGGGACCTCGCCGTCGCCTACGGCGGCACCCACTGCGACGACACCGCCGCCCGTGT
>CAYHRZ010000575.1:0-3612 GCA_964359125.1 uncultured Klebsiella sp.
CGGCCCAGCGAGCGGAGCGGATCCACGGCGCCGGTTGGGATCGTGCCCCAGGCGTCGGCCAGCCAGTCCAACGGGTTGCCGAGGAAGCGGCCGAGGTTGACGAGCGCCTCCCGCCCCATGTGCGCGCCCGTCCACAGGCGCTCGGCCTGCAGCCCCGGCACGTCGTGCGAGCGGACCGGGAAGGACAGTTGGCCGTGGTGCAGGTTGGCCAGCAAGAGGGGGAGCACGCAGACCGCCGGGAGCGCCAGCAACAGCCACTTCCGGACGGGCGCGGGCGCGTTCACGGGTGGACGGTCCCAGCGAGTGAGCAACGCCGCCAGCGCGAACGCTGCGAGTGTCGCGACGAACGTCAGCTTTGCGCCGAGACCCAGGCCGACGCCCAGGGCCAGCGCCACCGTGCCGTGGCGGCCCCCCTTCCAGCGACGGCTCCAGAGCGACCACAACACCAGGAGACCGGCCGCCTGGAGCAGGATCTCGGTGCCCCCGAGCACGCGCTTGAAGAACAGGAAACACCAGTCCGTGCCCAGCAACAGGGCGACCGCGCCGGCGGCGGTCGCCGTCCCGTGGAACCGCAAGAAACGGTGGGCGAGCACCAAGAGCAGGGCGCCGAGGGCCAAGTGGGTGGCCACACCGGCGCGCCGCCCGGCCACCGCCGTCGCCAGCCGCGCGGGCCAGTCCGGTAGTCCGCCGGTGTAGCTGTTGATGGCCACCGGCGCGCTCGCCGAGCCCACCCGGATCGACTCCAGCGGCCGGGTGGGGCGGGCCTGTAGCGGCCCGACCTCGTGAACTTCGGGCGCCTCGCCCCAGGCGCTCACCACCCGCGGGGCCTCCGCCAGCGCCCAGCCGATGTCGACCTCGCCGACGAAACCGACGGCCCGCACCGTGCCCATGGCGTGCGCCGCGTAGAGCACCAGGCCCAACCAGAGGGCGAGCGAGCGACCAGCCATCAGTTGCACCGCGGAATGCCGAAGGGGGTGCTATCGTTCCATAGAGCACACGCTCCACGAGTCGTCCATGTCGACCCCCAGCCCGAAGCCGAACCCGCCACCGGCCGCCGAGAAGGGCGCTTGGGAGCGGATCCGCGAACAGGTCGGGGATGCGCTCGACCGGCTGCTCGGCCCCCGGGCGCCCGCGCCGCAACCGGTCCCGGTGCGCGTCCGGCGATAGGCGACGCCGGCTTCAACCCGGCAGGTCCACGCGCTGCTCGAACGCGACGAAGCGCGCCGCCTTCGCGCGCCGCAGCGCCTCGGCGAGCAGTGTCAGGTCCCCCCAACCGTCGGCGATCTTGGCCTCGTACACGCGCTCGTACCCCGCGTCGGGCCACACCTCCACGGACGAAACGACAGCCACGCACTCCGCGTGCAGCGGGCGGTCGTAGAGCAGGGTCTTGGACTCGCCCGGGAGCAGGCGGGTATCGAACAGTTCGGTACGATCTTCGAGGTTCACCCGCCGACCGATGATGCCGTCCACGCGGGTGTCCTCGATGGTGAGTCCGGCGGCGTCGACCTGGCCCACCCGCAGCCACACCTCTGGCGTGACGTACGTCGGGAAGCGGTGGCCCACCCCGGTGGCCGTCACCACCAGCTTACCGACCAACCGCTGGCCGTCGCTGATGAACTTCGCGTCCGCCGTGAACGCCGACTTGACCATCTCCGGGTCGTGGATGCCCTTCCAGAGGTGCCGCCCCCCGGGCATGTGGCAGGACTGGCAGGTCTTCCCCTCCCCGGCCGCCGCCGTGCGCCGCCACTCCTCGGTGGTTTCCTGGATGAGCTTGCCCTCGACCGGGGAACTGGTGGGCTTGAAGTCGTGACATCCCGCGCAGAAGGCCGGCGAGGCGAACTCCTCGCGGACCACGTAGCCGTCGTGGGGCGCGTCCGTGATCGTTGACGCGTGGACCGGGCCGTACCGGACGTGTTCCCGAACGTGGCAACCCGCGCACGTGAGACCCTCGGCACCGAGTTCGTCGTTACCCGCCTGTTCCGCAAGCGGCGCGTGACAGCGCTCACAACGGGCGCGGTCCTCCGCGCTGAGCGCGGGGAACTGGCCGAACATGCCCGGTCCCATCCCCAACGCGTGCCAACTCGACTTCCAGTCGGCGTACTGCTGCACGTGACAAGCCCCGCAGGCCTCCGGGCGAATGGAGGCCTCGAGTTCGGTGAACCCCGCCGGGACGGCACCCTGCGGCGCTACCGGGTGTTGAAAGTGCGCCGCCAGCCACTCGCTGGCCACCACGGGGGGCACCGTGGCGGGGATCGTGGCCAGGGGCGCCGCGTGGGCGACCTCGACCTGCTCCGCGCGCTGCCAGCGCAGGTACAGCGCCGCGCCCACGAGCAAGCCCGCGAGCACGGCTACGACGACGATCAGACGGCGCGCTCGCACCGCGCCCCCTATTTCGGCGCGGGCGGCGACGCGGCCGGGTGCCTACGCCAGCCCGGCCTGCTTCGCGACCTCGGCCGCGAAGTCGTCTTCGCGACGCAGCAGGCCCTCGCCCATGACGAAGCGGGCGAAGCGCCGGACCTGGATGTTCTCGCCGATGGTGGCGGTGGCCTCTTTGACGACCTGGTCGACCGTCTTGGTGTCGTCCTTGAACCACTTCTGGTCGAGCAGGCAGACCTCCTCGTACCACTTGCTCATGCGGCCCACGACGATCTTCTCGGCGATGGCCTGGGGCTTGCCCTCGGCCATGGTCTTTTCGACCTGGATCAGCTTCTCGCGCTCGAACGCTGAGGCGGGCACCTCTTCGCGGCGCACGTACTCCGGCGAGGCCGCGGCGATGTGCATCGCCACGTCACGCGCCAGGCCGCGGAAGTTCTCGTTGAGCGCGACGAAGTCGGTCTCGCAGTTCAGTTCGACCAAGACGCCGATCTTGCCCATGTGGATGTAGCTGTCGACGATGCCCTCGGCCGCCGCCCGCGCCGACTTCTTCGCCGCGGAGGCGATGCCCTTGGCGCGGAGCCAGTCGATCGCCTTCTGGACGTCGTCGCCGGCCTCGGACAAGGCCTTCTTGCAGTCCAAAATGCCTGCGCCGGTGCGCTCGCGCAGTTCCTTGATCTGTTCCATCGATGCCATGACGAACTCCTTAGTTGTCGCGACGACTAGTTGGCGGGCTCTTCTTCGGCGACGGCGGGGGCCTGCGTGCTGCGGCGCACGATCTCCACGCCGGACTCGTCGTCGGACGAGTAGCGGGCGGTGGCCGCGGCCTCGGCACGACCGGCGTTCACGCCGGCGGCGCAGGCGTCGGCCAGGGCGCCGGTGAAGAGCTTGATCGACTTGATCGCGTCGTCGTTGCCGGGGATCACGTAGTCGATGCCGTCGGGATCGCAGTTGGTGTCGCACAGGGCCACGACGGGGATGCCCAGCTTGTTGGCCTCCTCGACGGCGATGTGCTCCTTCTTGGGGTCGATGACAAACAGCGCCGCCGGCAAGCCCTTGAGGTCCTTGATGCCGCCGAGTGACTTCTCCATCTTCTCGATCTGCCGGTTGAGTTGCAGCGCTTCCTTCTTGGTGAGCGCGTCGAAGCGGCCCTCGTTCCGCGACTTCACGAGGAAGTTCAGGCGGTCGATCGACTTCTTCACCGTTTCCCAGTTGGTCAGCGTGCCACCGAGCCAGCGC
>CAYHRZ010000576.1:0-3574 GCA_964359125.1 uncultured Klebsiella sp.
GGGGCCAGGGACCCCGGGGGGGTGGGGGTGGACCAGTAGTGCTAGGGCGACGAGGACGTGGGGGTGGACCCGGGCGACAGCGGCTACACCGGCGGTGACGACTCGGGTGACACGGGTGGGGACGACTCCGGCGACACCGGTGCCGACGACTCGGGTGACACCGACACCGGTCCGGGAGACAGCGGCGACTCCGGCGACACCGACACCGACACCGACCAGGGCCACGACGTGGACGACAACGAGAAGGACGGCGGGGTGTCGGGCGGCGGCTGCGGTTGCGACGCCGGCGGGTCCTCCACCGGCGCGGTGGCCGTGGCGCTCGGCCTGTTCGCGCTGCGGCGGCGCTACGCGGGGGCGTAGGGCGCGCGATTCGCCCACCGCGTGCTACCCTCCCCCCGTGCCGCGTTCCCTGCTCGCCCTCGCCGCCCTGGTCGGCTGCTCCGACTACGAGGTGAAGAACCTCACCGTGGAGGACCACTTCGTACAGGACGAGTACCCCCCGGCCGACGTGCTCTTCGTGGTCGACAACTCCGCCTCGATGGTGGAAGAACAGGAGCGCCTGGGCGCCAACTTCGGCGCCTTCGTGGAGCTGCTCGGCAGCACCACCGCGAACTACCGGATCGGGGTCACCACCACCGACCCGGCCAACGGCGGCGTGCTGGTGGGCCCGGTCCTCACCCCCGACACCGCCGACGTGGTGGCGGCGTTCACCGCGATTGTCGACGTGGGCGTCAAGGGGGACCGCGACGAGCAGGGCCTGGCCATGGGCGCCATGGGCGTGCGCAGCGACGTGAACCCCGGATTCCTCCGCGACAGTGCCTACGCCCACGTCGTTTTCGTCAGCGACGAAGACGACCACAGCGCGGGCGACGCCGAACGTTACGTAGATGCCCTGCGCCAGTCGGCGCCTGGGGCGGGCGTGTTTGCCCACGCCCTGGTGGGCGACGAGCCCGAGGGCTGCCTGTCAGGAACCTCGGCGGCCGGCGCGGGCTCCCGCTACCTCGCCGTGGCCGACGCCCTGGGTGGGCTGTCAGAGTCGATCTGCGCCGACGACTACGCGCTGGTGCTCGAGGCCATCGGCTTGGTCGTGAGTGGCTGGAACCCGGTGTTTCCCCTCACGGAGATCGCCGCTAGCGAGACCCTCGAGGTCAACGTCGATGGCGTGTACTTGCCCGAACGCGAGGCCGACGGCTGGCACTACAGCATTGGGGACAACGCCGTGATCTTCTCCGGGCGGGCGATACCCCGGCCGGGGATGGAAGTGTTGGTGACGTACCAGCGCGGGGGTTGATCCTGGGCGGGATGCGTGGCGGCACCACGGCCCGTGAGCCACCCGAACAATCCACCCGGGGCCGAACAATCCACCCGGGGCCGAACAATCCACCCGTGGCCCCGCCATTCATGGCGTCCAGGGATTCAACTCGGCGCGGGCCGCCACAGCCGGGACTTGGGTCATCAACACTCGTCGCGCACCCGAAGCGAGGTCGCGTCCGTGATTTCGGAGAGGCGAGTACCCGACAGCTCACCCACTGTCCACCCGTACGTGACGCGGTGTTCGAGCATCACGTAGACCGCATCCAAGTCCTCGTCCTCCTCGGCCACCCACCGCACCACCACGTCGGCCGACCCGTGACACACGCCGCCGATGATCTCTTCCTCCCCGGCGTCCCAGTCTGCGTTGCCGTTGGCGTCGTCGTACACCTCGAGGGGAAAGTACGCCGCGCCGTAGCCGTCATCGCTACGTACCGATGCTTCGTCGGGGGTACCGGAGAGGGTGACCGACCACTTCTTGGCGATGGCCTCGTCCCAGGGCGGCACGGCGTCGTCGTCGACCGGCGAGGCCTGCATACGAGCGCGGCTAGTGTAGGACTCCGTGCTGGCCGACCCGCGCAGCGACACCTCGTCGTCCCCCGCGAGCGCGTCCTCGACCTCGATGCCCGCGGTCAGCGTGGTGTACGTGTCCGGCGTGCCGTGCAGGCCATCCTCGCCCACCAACCAACCGGTCGACGCGGTTCCGGAGGGTGCCGTCGAGTAGTAGCCCACGACGTCGTCGGCCAACCCGACGATCGCGCCGCTGTCGTCGAGCAGCACGACCACGAAGATGGCGGAGGTCCCGCCACCGTCGCTCAAGTAGCTGGAGCCCGGCGAAGCCGTGAGCGAGAAGCTAGCCGCGCCGGAGGAGACCGCCTTGGTGGCGAGCGTCGAGTACCGCGTGAACGCCCCCGACGACCCGCGGACTTGCACCAACTGGACGTAGGCAGCCGCGTCGCCTTCCGCCTCGACGGTGAGCGTGGTCGACTTGGAAACTTTGCCAGCGAACTCGGGAGTTAGGGCGCGGTCGGCCACCGCGACCGGGTCGGGCGCGGCACAGGCGAAGAGCAGGTTGAGCATGGCGGGGAGGTCTCCGCCCAGGACATCGGCACGCCGGGCAGGCCCCATTAGATGGGGCAAGTTGTCGCAGGGCCGGCCGGGGGCCGCGCAGCGTGGCGGCGTCCACCAGCCGCTCCGCACCGCGCCACACCGGCCCGCGAGGCTACCGCCTGCCGTGCGAGCTACAAGAGTGCCTGGGCCCGCTCCACGTCGTCGTCGGCCACGTAGAGCCGGGTGATGTGCCGGGCCTCTTGGTAGCGAGCGAAGATGGCGGTGCTCTCTTCCAGCGGGGCCACGCGGCGGGGCTGCCCCGGCGAGCGGTCCACCACGTAGATCCTGGGGGCTCGCTCGCGCTTCTTGCCCATCGCCGAGTAGCGCGACAGCTCGCCGACGCTACCCGCCCAGAGGGTGTCGATGCCCGCCTCGGTGAGCCGGGCGCGGGATTCTGACAGGTCGACCTCCGCCGCGGTGCCGTGGCGCTCGATGACCCGCCGGAAGGGCTGGCGGTGGACGATGCGCCGCGCCCAGGGGTCCTGCATGGTGCGGAGGTAGGAGTGCATTGCCACGTCGTCGAGAGGCAGGTACGCCTCGACGTCGACCGGGAAGCTCCACGTCCGGTCCGGGGAGAGGAAGTGCCGCTTCAACAGCTCCTCGTACACCACCGACTTGTGGTGGAAGTACACCGACATGAACATGTGGTATCGAGCGATCATGAAGTCGTCGAAGGCGTACACGCCACGGCCGTCGATCGCGAGCGACACGTTCCCGTTGGGATCTTCGTGCCACTCGAGGTTGCTCAGCAACCAGTTGGCGTCGATCTGCCCGTAGCGTGCCCCGGAGTAGTAGGAGTCACGCACCAGGTAGTCGAGCCGGTCCACGTCGAGCTCGGACGAGATGAGTTGGGAGAGCACCCGCCGGAAGTCGCGACCCCCGTCGACGAAGAAGTCGTCCGGCGTGGCCACCTCCTGCGACACCAGCGCCGCCACGTGCTGGCCGCCGAAGGGAAAGTGGGTCGCGATGGTGCTCGCCAGCGACGAGCGCGTGAGCGCCAGCACGGTATAGTCCTCGTGGCTGGCGGTGCGATCCAGTCGCGGCGCCACCTGACCGGGATCGTAGGTCTGCACCCCCAGCGCGCGGAGCGTGGGCATGGCGAACTCGGTGCAGTGGGAGAAGGGCGCGTGGCCGAGGTCGTGGCAGAGCGCCG
>CAYHRZ010000577.1:0-3572 GCA_964359125.1 uncultured Klebsiella sp.
CAGGTCGTCCGCAGCCTCCGTTCCGTCGGCCTCGACGTGCGTTGCCTCGTGCGAAAGGGGTCCGAGTACTACTGGCTCAACGACACCGGTACCGGCTACTTCTTCGGCGACTTGCGGGACCCGCAGAGCCTCTCCCGCGCGCTGCGCGGGGTCGAGCACGTCATCGCCGCGCACGGGGTGCGCACCGAGTCGACGGACAACCACCACAAGAACGTCAACGCCGAGGGCAGCATCGCGCTGTTCGACGCCGCGAAGGCTCGCGGCGTGCAGCACGTGGTCTACGTGTCCTGCGCCGGTGTCGACGACGCGGGCGAAGTCCCGCTGTTCTCGGCCAAGCGGGCCGCGGAGGCCCACCTCAAGGAGAGCGGGCTGTCCTACACCATCCTGCGACCTGGGTTGTTCGTGCAGAACTTCGGGGACCTCGCCCGCCGCGTCGAAGCCAACGGCAACGTGTTCTTGCCCGGGCGGAAAGAAACCCGCATCAACCCCCTGCACACCCGCGACTTGGCGTTGATGTGCATGGCGGCCATCGACCTGGCGGCGGCCCGCGGCAAGGTGATCGAGGTGGGCGGCCCGGAGACGATGACGGTCGGCGACGCCTTCCGGCGTACCTGCGAGGCCAACGGCCTGCCGTCCTCCGCCTGGAACGTCCCGCCGGCGGCGCTCAAGGCGGTGGCGGCGCTGGCCCGACCCGCGGGGCGCCGGTGGACGAACCGCGTCCGGGCCATGGACGTGCTCTACGGTCGCGACCACGTGGTCGATGGCCATGAGATGGCATCGTTCTTCGGGATCCCCCTCACCCCCTTCGAGGAGGCCGCGCGGGTGGCCTTCACCGAGCGGCACCCCTCCGAGGATCCCACCGCTCGCGACGAGAAAGTCGTCCACCGGCAGTTCACCGCGACCATCTACGAGCCGGGGGTGATCCAGTGGGACGACCTCCCGGCCGGCCCGCCGCCCCGGCAGGACTAGTGTCCCGCCTCTTGCCCGCTCTGGTCCTCGTGGCGTGCTCCGGCACGGACGCCGACTCCGGCCCGTCGTTCGACTTCACCCGCGACCTCGTCGCCGAGGAGTGCGCGCCCGTCACCGGCATCGTGGGCCTCGCCACGGAATGGACCTACACCGCGTCCGCCGAACTACAGGCCGAGAACCTCGACGTCGACGAGACGATTCGCGTCACCAACGTTGATGGTCGCGACATCGAGGCGCAGTCTCTGCGCACGGTCACCCCGGCGGCACCGGGCGACAGCGGCGACACCGGCACGGCCGACGACACCGAGGGGACGGTCGACCACTACACGTGGACGATGCGCTGCGAGGACGACGGGCTCTACCTGCTCGCCGAGGAGCGAGAGCGGTTCAACAGCACGGTGATCAGCGGCGGCGCGGACCTGGCCGGCACCCGCACTCTCGACGCGCCGGTGCTGGTGCTGCCCGCCGCGCTCGCCGCCGGGTCCACGTGGAGCGAGAGCTGGTCCGGGACCAGCAGCTACCCCGGCGAACCGAGCCCCTTCGCCTACACGCGGGACTGCGCGGTCGTCGCCGCCGAACCGGTCGCGTTCCCCATCGGCACCGTCGACGCCCTCGAGGTGAGCTGCACCTCCTCCGCCGGCGCCCACGACGAGCGGTTCTGGCAAGTGCCCTCGCTGGGCCGGGCCCGCGACACCACGCGGGAGATCTTGAAGTACGCGCCGTAGAGTCGGTACCGTGGTGGAAAATTATCCACCACGGTTGACAGTGGCCACGTCGGGACCTACGCTCTCCCCATGCCGTTGAACATCAAGAACGACGAGGTGGAGCGCCTCGTCGACGAGCTCTCGGCCCACACCGGGGAATCCAAGACCGAGGCCGTGCGCCTCGCGGTCCTCGAACGGCTCGAGCGCGCCCGGAGTCACGCCTTTCGTCGGCAGCGCGCGGCCGACGCGTTGACGTGGCTCGAGTCCGAGGTGTGGCCGTTGCTCGCGCCGGAACACCGCGGCCGGCCCCTGACCCGCGCCGAGGAAGACGAGATCCTCGGCTACGGCCCCGTCGGCACGTGATCATCGATAGCTCGGCGCTGGTGGCGATCGCGCTCGGCGAGCCCACCGCTGGCGCCCTCGTCCTAGCGCTCGCCGCCGCCGCGAGCCCGGCCATCGGCGCGCCCACGGCGGCCGAGACGTCGCTCGTCCTCGAGCACCGTTTCCCGGGTCGCGGTCACGACATCCTCCGCGCCATGCTCTCCCGCTTCGCGATCACGGTCCTGCCCTTCCCTCCCGACCTCTGGTCCGCCGCCCACGCGGCCTACGCCCGATTCGGCCGGGGTCGCCACCCCGCCGCGCTCAACTTCGGCGACTGCCTGTGCTACGCGGTTTGCCGCGCATCAGGCCAGCCGCTGTTGTTCGTGGGACACGACTTCACGCAGACCGACCTGGTGGCGGCCCGCTACTGAAGGCCTAGCCGCGCCTTCGCCTCGCCCACGAACGGCGCTTTCCGCGCCGCCTTCGACAGGTACTTCTCGAGGTGGGGCCGCGCCTCGTGGTCGTTCCCTAGCACGTGAAGGGCCTCGGCCAGGTACCACCAGGCGTCGGCCGGTACCTTCTTACCGGCCACGGCGGCTTCCAACGCCGCGAGCGCGTCCGGCGTGCGCCCCTGGGCGAGCAGCGCCGAGCCGCGCACGCGCAGCGCCGCGGCAGACTGCCCGAGCAAGGCGTCGCAGGCCTCCAGCAGGCCGAAGGCGCCAGCCGCGACGAGCTGGTCCCCGAAGGCGCAGAGCTCGTCGCCATCGACCGGCCACCACGTCGTGCTGCCGGTTTGCACGATGGTCTCGAAGCGCTCGGCACTCGGGAACTTCCCGGAGAGCACGCGGAACGGCGACGCCGGGGCACCCCGCGAGACCTTTCCCCGGGCGAGCACGACGTCGGTGGGGCTGAGCACGGCCATGAACACCGCGCCCCGCCCGGCCGGGCGCACCTCACCGTTGTCGACGCCCCGGTCCACGTAGATCCCCGTGGGCTGGGGCGGCGACTCCAACCGCGCCACCACCTCGTCGGCAACCACCCGCGTGTTGCGGATCGCCTCACCCGCCGCCGCTCGCGCCCCGTCCAGGGCGTCGGCGTAGCCGGCGTTGGCGCAGATGCGGGCGATCTCCACGCGCGTTTCCACGCGGGCACGCCCGTCGGCCACGGTGGCCACGACCCGCGACTGCAACGCGTCGTCGCCGTTGGCGGCGGCGCTCGCCACCAAGCGCCAGAGGCCCACGCAGGCCCCAGCGCGTACGTCGTGACGGGGGTCGCGGAGTCCCACGATCACGCGGTTGGCCGCCTCGGGCAGGTTGAGACCCGCCGCCACTTGGAACAGGCCGGTGTTCACCCCCGCGTCGACCCCCTGCACCACGCCCAGCCAGCGGCGCCGGTCCTCCTCGGGTATGGCACGGGCGAGGCGGTCGCGGCTGAGGATGTCGGCGGCGGCCGCCGCGCAGGCAAGGCGCACGCCGGGCGACTTGTCGGTGGTGGCCATCTCCAGCAGGCGATCGACGTGCTCGGGCCCCCCGGAGAGCGACAGGTCTCGGGCCCCGGCGGCCCGGGTGGGAATGTCGG
>CAYHRZ010000578.1:0-3564 GCA_964359125.1 uncultured Klebsiella sp.
CCGAGGGCAAGTTACCGAAGCCCGGCGCCCCGCTGGCCCTGGTGGTGGCGCCCACCCGGGAGTTGGCGATGCGGATGTTCGGCCGGGAGGAGGCTGCCCTCGTGCGCGAGATCCCCCACGTGATCACCGTTGCCGACTCTACGATCTAACCGAGGCGGCGCAGGTTAGCTTCGCGTGATCGAGGTGAAGTACCAGGGCGCGCCAGGGGGCCGAGACAGTACGGCTCCGGGATCCTACCGTATCTCCGCCGACCCATCCCGGGTGGCAAGGAGCGACGATGACTGCATGGACTTGGCTAGGTGGCGTTTGGACGATGGTGGTGGCCTACTTCGGGGGGCGACGGGAGCAGCCGGAGAGCGTGGTGCCCGCAGTCGAGCGGTTGGTGCGCGCCCGCGTGGTTCGCATCGGGAAGCAGGTGTACTTGCCACGGGGGCACGTGGTGGTGGTAGCCGGTGGGCCGCTGTGGACATCGATCAGCGAGCTCCAGGTGGAGTGGGAGCGGCACCTCGGCGAGGTGGCGACGCGCGCCGCCCGTGCCGCGGGGGCGGCGGGCGTGACGGTGGCGGTGATGGCGCGTCGCGGGGCGCCCACGGAGGCGGGGTTCGAGTTGCGCTGGGAGGGGGCGCCGGTGCTTACGCCTCCCGCCGCGCCGCCAGTCCCGGCCGACGACCGGACCCGCCGAGCCACGCACACCTTCCTGGTTCGCTGCGCGGACGCCTCCTTCACCGTGTCGAACGAGCGCAAGAGCGTGGGGGGTGCGCCGACCGATCACCTGCGGGTCGCCGGCCAACCTACGCGGGCGTTCGAGGTGTGGCTCGATGAGGACCGGCCGGCCGTCTACACCACCGTCGAAGGCGTGGTGGTGGTGGGCTCCGGGCGCATGTTGCCGGCGAACACCTACGCACGGACGGCAGGAGCGGTGTTCCGGGCCCCCAGCGGCCTCGAGCTGCGGGTGGAGGCGGTGCCGCTGCGCTAGCTGCCTCGGCCTGGGCACCACTTGCCGACGAGGGGGTTCAGGGCTGGGTCGAACGTGCCCCAGGTGGCCGAGATGGCGCCCACGCCGACCAGTCCTAGACCGATGGCCACGATCCCCTTGTGCAGGGACAGCTCCGCCCCTCGCGTGCCGGCCGCCCAGCCGGTAGCTCCGTTTTGGCTCACGACGAAGGCGCTGTCGATGCCGACTGTGGCCGCACCCGCGGCGGCGGCCACGACCCCGCCGGCGACCAGGGGTCGGTTGAACAGGTGCTGGGCGCAGGCCGCCGCGAACGAGGGGGCGGGCACCGCCACCGTCTGGTAGTCGATCACCAGCAACTCGGCGCCTCGCCGACTCCAGGTGATCGTGTGGGGGGTGATGTCGACCCGCAGCGTGGCGCCGGTATCGAGGCGGAGGTGCGCGCCCCGAAAGCTGCGGTCGAAGGCCTCCAGGCATCGGGTAGTGGCGCAGTTCACGTCGTCACCTAGGCCAATGGCTAGCGGCACCTGGCCATCGGAGCCCGCCGCCGCCACGCCGCCCTCGACGGGGCGGGAGCGGTCGAGTTGGGCCTTTACAGCGGGATCGGCCTGCCGCCCCAGCCACCACGCGGCCTGTAACAACCGCACGTCGCGTGCCTCGGCGGCCGGTCCCTCGAGGCCGAGCAGGTACGCGTCCGACATACGACGCGTCGGGGCCGGCCGGTAGAGCTTCACCCGTGCCGGTTGCCCGGCCTTCCAGGTGACGCGCGAGGCCAGGAAGTGCTTGGTGTAGGGATCGGCCCACGCGTCGGGGGCGAAGCTACCCCCGCCGGGTGTGTGGAGTCGGGTCAGGCACCAGGCATCGCCGAGGTTTGCGGGCGCGTCCGTGCGGGTCTCGGAGCCGGTTTGGCAGGCGGCCTGTGCTTGGAGCGCGAGGAGCGGCAGGACCACGGACGGAGTGGTATCATGCGCCGGTGGTTGTAGACGGTCACGACACGCTCGTGGGGTGGGATGAGCCGTCAGGGCCAGCGCCTCTCGCCGAGGGCCCGCCCTTCCGGGTGGCGGTGCGCACCTCCGGTACCGACAATGCGGTTTGCAAGACGGTCGCGACGACCACGGCGGCCGGAGACGAGCAGCACCTGCGCGGGCGCCTCACCCGCGAGGCGGACGCGATGCACCACTTGCAGAGGAAGAACTGCGACGTGGCGCCCCGGTGCCTCCAGCACGGACCGGGCTTCGTGCTGCGAGAGTACTTGGATCCCAAGGACGGTTGGACGGCGCTCCCGGCCGTTCGGCCCATCGACGTCCGGGATACTGACCAGCAGTTCGTCGGGGTGTTCTCAGCGATATTCGACGCGGTCGCGCGCGTCCACGGCGCCGACCTCGCGCATCGCGACATCAAGCCCGACAACATTTTCATCCGGCGGCGGGATGGTCCCACCGGTCACTGGCAGGTTCGGCTCGGGGACTGGGAGTACGCGACGCTGATCCGCGATGATTCCACGCGGGGCAACACCACGTTCAGCCCAGTGGAGGAGCCAACGGACTGGGGGCCTTTCTCACCGTGCAACCACGACTTCGCTCTCGACCCGGATCACGTGGCCGCCGAGGGCCACGACGCCTTCGCGTGCGCACTCTTGGCGTGGTGGTGGTTCGCCGGCCCGCCCACCGCTCCGCTCGTCGCGCCGACGGGCGTGACTCCGTTCGCCGCCGGCGTTCTTCGCCGCGTCGCCGAACTCTTGCGTGCCCGGCCGGCGCGGGAGGCGCCCGAGGGCGCGCGAGAGGCCGGTGTGCGCGTCCCCAAGTCGATCGCAGCAGTCCGGGGCATCCTCCCGGAGGTGCGCCACAGCGGCAGGGCCGACCTCGGGGCGCACTCTCGCGCGACGGCGCTCGCGGCCGACGGGGCCGAAGCGGGGTCCGTTGCGTCCGTCCCTACCACGCACGCGACCGAGTCCTGGGTGCCCCGGTGGCTGCCGTGGATCCTGCTGGCGGTGGTGCTCGTCCTGTTGGTGTTGCTAATCCTGCTGCGCGATCATCGAGAGGACGTCGTACCCGTGACGACGCCCGTGACCGTCACG
Organism: uncultured Klebsiella sp.; assembly: GCA_964359125.1. Lineage (GTDB taxonomy): Bacteria > Myxococcota_A > UBA796 > UBA796 > SXON01 > SXON01. The sequence goes on from CAYHRZ010000578.1 coordinate 3,030, forward strand.
GTGAACGTGCCACCCACGGGTACGACGGTGGCGCCTCCGCCGGGCTCCGCTGCGGCCGAATCGGCGCCGGCTTCAGCGCCCGATTCGACGCCGTCGGCCGCCTTGGCTCCCGCGGCGGCTCCGGTTGCGTCCGTCACCGACGCCAGCCCGCTCAGTGGCAGCCAGCCGCCCGGTGCGACCGCCCTCGATGACCGCGGCATTGTCCTCGTAGGCGCTGAGCGTGCCCTTGGGATTGGCGGCGTGGGTGGTGCGGATCATGCCGAACAGCGAATGCTCCTGCGGCTGGCCGTCGACGATCCAGTCGGCGTTGAAAATCTTGTGCCGGCAGTGCTCGGAGTTGGCCTGCGCGAACATCATGAGCTCGACGTCGGTGGGATTGCGTCCGAGACGTTTGAAATTCTCGACCAGGTAATCGATTTCGTCTTCCGACAGCGCCAGTCCCCACTCGCGATTGGCCTCGACCAACGCCTGCCGCCCGCCGGCGGTCACGTCCACCACGCGCAGCGATGCGGGCGCGTCCTCGCGGAACAGCTGT
>CAYHRZ010000579.1:0-3558 GCA_964359125.1 uncultured Klebsiella sp.
GTTTGGTGGGGGGCTTGGCGGGGGGGGGGCGGCCGCGGTGGTGCCGCCCGCCGCCGTACGATGCCCGGTTGTAGAACAGCCGGCTGTCGACCAGGTCGAGCACGCCCCTCGCGAGGTAGATCCCGCCGCCCTCGCCGAGCGCCACGTTGCCCCACACTTGCGACTCCTCGGCCGTGGCCGTGGAGTGGTAGAGCACCAGCCCGCCGCCCCACTCCGCCTCGTTCGCACCGATGTCCGAGCGCCGCAACCACACGCCGGAGCCGTCGGCGTAGATGCCGCCGCCCGCCAGGTCCGAGGAATTGCCCTCGACCACCGCGCCCACGAGGGACAGCGAGCCCGAGACCACCGCCACGCCGCCGCCCGCCACCGCGGCGGCATTGTCCTGCACCGTGCAGCCCAGCAAGACGACCGACGCGTCGGCGCCGAACACGCCCCCGCCCCAACCGCTCGTAGAATTGCCGCTGACGAGCACCTCGTCGAGCAGCAGGCTCCCACCCGACACGCTCACCCCGCCCGCCGTCCCGCCCGTGACGCGTAGCCCCGTCACGGTGACGCGGGCGTCCGAGGCGCGCAGCGCCACGCCCGCGGACGAGCCGTCGACCGCCGTCGCCTCCGGGCCTCGCCCCTTGATGGTCGCCGTCACGCCGTCGACCACCAGCCCGACGGCCCAGGTGCCCTCGCAGAGGTTGAGCTGCCCTTCACCCACGGCGTAGGTGCCGGTCATCTCGGCGGTCACGTCCACCGGGACCTCCCCGGGCGCAAAAGGCACGAAGCTCGCCGTGCCCAGGTCGTCAGCCAAGGACCCGTCGCAGTCGTTGTCGCCGAGGTGGCACAACTCGGGCGCGCCGGGGAAGGTGTACCGCACGTGGTCGTCGCAGTCGGTGCCGACCGCCGAGACATCGACCCCCACGCAGCGCAGCTTCGCGCTGGGTACCGTGGGCTCGCCCGCCCCGTAGCCGTCGCCGTCGGCGTCGGCGTAGCAGGCCTCCATGCCGTCGCAGTCGTTGTCGATGCCGACCACCGGGACCTCGGCCGCGCCCGGGCTCACGGCGGCGTCGTGGTCGTCGCAGTCGGCGGCCCTGTCCCCGCCGCAGGCGCTGTACCCGTCGGCGTCCGCGTCGGCGTCGGTGCCACCGGAACAATCGGCGTCGGTCCCGTCGTAGGGCAGGTCCTCGGCCCCCGGGTACACCGCGTCCGGCCGCAAACGCTGGAGCGCTGACTCGACCCAGCACCCGTCCGCGGGCTCGGGGTAGTCGTCGTCGAAGCTGTCGTAGCAGTCGGGACCGCCCACGCGCCACGAGTCGAAGCCGTCGCCGTCCTGGTCGCCGTCACCGTCACCGCCGCCGGAGCAGTCGTTGTCTACGCCGTCGTACCAGTGCTCCTGCTGCGCAGGGGAGGACTGCGGGTCCTTGTCGTCGCAGTCGCCGTCCTCCACGGAAAACCCGTCGCTGTCGAAGTCCCGGGGCGTCTCGGCCTCGCGGTCGCCGCAAGCCAGCACCAGGAGACCGACGAGGGGAGGAGACCGCGTCCACGGTGAGCGTGCCACGCGTCCAGCATACACCCCCGCGCGACGGGTCCCAGCGGTCGGCGCCCAGGAAGGCCGCGACGGACGAATGCCGTCTTTTTCGGAAAGGCTTAACGCTTAACCTCCGACCCCTGTCGCTAGCGCACTCGCGACACGCCAGGCAGCGCGCTCACCCGCTCGAAGTACGACACCGCCTGGCCGATGTCGAGCACCATCTCCCAGCGCGTGCTGCCGTCGGCCCCGAAGTCGGTCATTGTCCCCGAGGATGTCCAGGCCACCAGGGTGCCGCCGTCGTCGAGGCGGTCCACGTCGCCGAGGACGTACACCCAGAGCGGTGGCACGTGGGGCCAGGACTTGGTGACGGTGGCCGCGCCGGCGCCGTCGTCGAGTGACAGTTCCAGGAGCCGCGAGCCGTCGTCGAAAGTCCGGTCGCGGTTGTCGAAGATGACCAGCCCTTCGTCGGTGGTGTCGAACTGGTGCTGCTCGAAGGGCGCGTCGAACTCGCCGGAAAAGGCGTAGTCGGAGTCGACGCCGCCCACCTGCCGGGTGACGCCGCCCGTGGCGCGGTCGATGTCGACGATCGTGGAGATGCCGCGCAGGCCGAGGGTATAGGTCGCCTCGTCGGTGTCGACGTCGAGGGCATTGGCGTGCGTCCAGTAGCCGGTGCTGTCGATCTCGGTGTCGCGACCGGGTACGAAGTCGTCCCACGTGGACCACAGGTCGGTGACGGTGCCGTCGGGCGCCACCTCCGAAAGCAGGTTGCCCTGGACGCGCACGTTCTCGCCGTCGACCAGCGTTTCCCGCATCTCGCGGCGGATGACGCCGAGGCTACCGTCGGCCAGTTCCACGAAGTCGTGGGTGTAGCTGTCGACCGTGAGGCGACGATCCTCGGCGCCGTCCCAGTTGGTGTAGATGATGTCGGGCGCGGGGCCCTGGTCGCCCTCGTAGGTGAGCGCGTGAACAAGGCCGAGCTTGTCGCGACGTGGCCGCACGCGGATGACGTCGCGGTCGATGTCGTAGGTCTGGTACCACACCACCCGGGCGTGCTCGTCGAGGATGAACAGGAAGTTCGCGGCGCCGAGGGTGGCGACGAAGAGGTAGCCCTCCCAGAACGGTTCGCCCTCGATGGTCCAACCCGGGACGTCGTTGGGAAGGGCGCCGGTACCAAACGCCACGGCCTCGCTGGACGCGCCGCCCTCCTCCACCACCGTCGCGGTGTAGTCGGTCGACGACAGCAAGCCCAGGAGCGGCACCTCCACCTTCCCGGCGCCCTGGTCTTGCCAGTCGGTGACCAGCCAGGGGCCGTCGGGACCCGAGACCTCCACGCGGCTCCGCGCCTCGGCGCTGGCCTCCCAGGTGGCGGTGGCGACGGTGACCACGTCGGGCGAGACCGTGACCTTCGCGCCGTCGAGGAGGGTCTCACCGGGGTCGCAGGCGAAAAACGAGAGGAGGGGGATCATCGGGGCCGCACACTAACGCCGGATTCCCGGACCCTCGACAGCAGATTGTGAGGCGCTGATTCTCAAAGTATGAAGGGGACGATCGCGCGACGGCCCGGCGGGTAGTCCGGGAAATGCGCCCGGTACCAGCGGTGGTGAGCCAGGGCTCGCGGCAGCAGGTTCGCCACCGTGAAACACGCGAAGGCCACGCCCGGCAGCGACCACGTGAGCAACGCCCACCCCGTCCACTCCAGCACCTCGCCGAGGTAGTTCGGACAACTCACCCAGCGGTACATGCCGCCAAAGGGCACCTTGTAGCCCGACTCGCCCGGCTTTCTGAGCGACAACAACACCGCGTCCGCGTGGTGGTTCACCGCAGAGCCCAGGGCGAAGGTCAGCGTGCCGAGCAGGTAGCGGGGGTCGAACAACCAAGCGTCGTCGTAGGCGCCCAGTTCCGAGATCCACCGCGCGTTGACGTAGGCGTTGGCCACGTTGAAGCCCAGGCCCGACAGCGCCACCAGGAGCGGCATCGGCCGCGCGCTCCGGATGCGGAAGGGGAACACGAAGGTCCGGTAGAAATAGTGCAGTTGCCAG
>CAYHRZ010000580.1:0-3558 GCA_964359125.1 uncultured Klebsiella sp.
CTGGCCGTCGGGCCCCGAGCCAGAGCTAGCGGCGGCCGTCGAGCCCGTGCCCTCGTCGAAGGCCCAGTGGCCGACGAGGCAGCGACCGCCCAGGATCGTCGCGGCATCTGAGGCCGGCGCCCCCGACTCCGTACCGTCATGGGGTGTGACCACGCAGCTCCACGCCTCGCCCACTGCGGTCTCTTGGCCGCTGACGGTGTCGCCCGGCAGGACGGTGGTGGTGACGGGTCCGGCCCAGGGCGAGCCGTCCACCAGCCAGGACACCTCGTAGGTGACCTCGTCGCCCTCGGGGTCACTCGATGGCCTCGTGACGGCGCAGAGAAGGTCGTCCTGATCCGTTGGCGCCTCGGGCGTCAGCTCCACCTGGGGCGCCCCCGGCGGTACGTTGTCGCGTCCCGTGTGCTCGGCGTCGCTTGCCGCCTCGGCGCACGAAACGAGGGCAGGGAGGCCTGGCACAAACAGGAAGTGAAGGTAAGATCGAGACATGGGTCGTACTCCGTGGTTGGGGTTTTCCGCCTTCGATGGCGCGGCGACGTCGAGCTAGCGTGGGCGGGATGGCAGCATCGTGAAGCGGGGTGTGCCCCAGCTCAAGGGGCGGGACCCGCGTCGGTTACACGGCTGTCGTCGTCGTTGGCTTTTTGAACTCGGAGTCTCGCAGGCCGTCGCCCTTGCGCTTCCCTCGGGGCGGCCGTCGAGACCGCCGTGGTCAGGCGGGCCTACCCGCGTCGGACCCACCGCAGCGCCCACGCCGTCGCCATTGCTGTAGCCGGTCCAGGACCCGTTACTTGCTATACTCGACGCCTATGTTCCTCCTCCCGGTGCTCGGCTGCGTCTGGATCCCCGACACCGAGCACCAGGCGCTCCTCGCGTCGCTGGCGCTGGACGACACGGCGCCCCCGGCGCCCGACGACACCTCCGCCGACACGGCCGAGGGGTCGGGCTGCGCGGCGTCGACCTGGTTTCCTGACGCCGACGGTGACGGTCACGGGGACGCCGGTTCCCCGGTCGAGTCGTGCGACGAGCCCGCGAATCACGTCGCGACCGGGGACGACTGCGACGACGCGGACGCCGCGAGCGCGCCGGGGCTGACCGAGGTGTGCGGCGACGGGGCCGACAACGACTGCGATGGGGGGAGCAATGGCTGCCACCTCGAGGGGGTGATCGACGTGGGCAGTAGCGATGCCCCCCGGTTCATGAGCGGCGGGCTCTACCCCTTCTGGGAGGGCGACGTGGCCTGGGTGGGTGACACCGACGGCGACGGTGCTGACGAGTTCGTGCTGTCGTCGCCCATGGCAGACAGCGGCGTGGGTGCGGTGTACCTCATCCCGGGTCTGCTGGAGGGGTCGTGGGAGGCGCCATCCGCCGCTGCCGCCACCCTCGCGCCCGAGACTGCGGATGCAACCTTCGGCACGGACGTGGCCGCGGTGGGCGATGTCGACGGCGACGGGCTCCCGGACTTCGCGGTCTCGCACGCCGCTACCAGCACCGTGTACACCTTCGCGGCGGTTGTCCGTGGAGCGACGCGGGCCGACGATGCCCTGGGCACGAGGACCGGGGAGGCCGAGGAGGAGGTGGGCGCGGACCTGCTGGGGGGCGCGGACGTGGTGGGCGGGGCCGAGACCGACGTCGTCGTCGCCAGCCGCGCGAGGTGTGCGAGCTCGGGGCTGCCGGGGAGGGCGTGGCTCCTGCCCGGCCCCCTCGACACCGGCGCCGACTTCTCCGACGCGATCTCGGTCACCGGGGAGGCGGACGGCGACGGCTTCGGCTGCTCGGTCGCCATCGTGGACGCCAACGCGGACGGCACCGGCGACGTGCTCTGGGGAGCCGGGGGCGCCAGCTCTGCGTTCTTGTTCCTCGGCCCGGTGGCGGGATCCAACCTGAGTTCGGGTGAGGCCGACATTCGCATTCTTGGCTCTGAACAGTTCGGGAGCGAGGTGTCCGAGCACGGCGACGCGGACGACGACGGCTACGGGAACTTCATCGTGACCGCGCGAACTGATGACACCGAGGCCCAGGCCGCGGGCGCCGCGATGCTGCTCGACGGCGACGATCTCGCCCTCGGCGCGAACGCTTCGACCGTGGCCTACGCCTCGGTGCACGCCACCCTCCAGGGGACCTACTGCTGCACGCCGGGCAGCGGCGACCTCGACGGCGACGGGACGCCGGACCTGGTGCTCGGCGTGCCCTACTGGGACGCCGCCGGCTACAACGACAACGGGGCGGTGTTCGTCTTCCACGGCGCGCTCACCGGGGCGTACGTCCTACCCGCCGCGGACTTCGTGGCCGAGAACACGACCGATCACCGCGGCACCTTCGGCGTCCTGGTGAGTGCGAGCGGCGACGGCAACGGCGACGGCACCGGCGACGTCCTGGCGATGGCCCGGTTCGAGCCACCGCTGGGGATCTTGTACCTCGTGCGCGGGGCGGGGTGGTAGCCCACCCCGCCCCTCGCCGTTCAGACCGGGTTCTCCTTCACCGCGCACCAGATCAGGCCCACCACCTTGCCGCCGCTCACGACGTAGCCGCACAAGTAGTACACCCGGGACGAAGAGCGGCCATCGCTCGGTTGCGCGAACGTACCCTCGGCCACGAGTTGGTCACGCTCCTGGTCGGTCAGGGTCGTCAGCGGGGTGCTGGGGCCCACCAGGCTGAAGTCGCTGCCCGCGATCGCAGCGGCGCTCGTCGACGCCTCCTCGGCGGTCACCTCGAGCCAGGTGTCCATGGCCCAGTGTGCGCCGACCTGGTCGACGAGCGTGACTTGGCTGAAGTCGATCGCGCCGTGCCCCTGGTAGAAGAGCACCGCCGTGCCCGGCCGGGAGACGTCGACGACGAGGGGCTGGCCGCTCTGGGCGGCGGCGTCGGTGTCCAGGGCCGACACGACCTGCCACGAGATCTCGGCGGGCGCCCGGATCGATCCGAGGTTGGGGGTTTCCCCCGTGGTGAGGCGGTCGGTGGCGTCATCGCTGGGGGCCTCGACGGCGCAAGCCGCCAGGGCGACGAACAAGAGACGCGAGAGGGAGGTGAGCACGGGGAACTCCGGGTTGGTTTCGCTCGACGCCTGCCGTCGAGACATCCCAGACCAAGGGGCAACCCCGTTCTCCGTTACGCCGGCCGCACGCCAGTCGACGAGAGATTCTCAGTTCACTGGTTCGCAGCTACGAAAGTCTACGTCGCAATGCAACGCGACGGTCTCCCCGGCCTCGACGTCGATGGTGCCGGCACCGGCCACCGCGCCCCCCTCACGCGTCCACTGGATCGAGTAGTGCCCCGGAGGCACGGGCCCCAGGGCCAGGCTGCCGTTCGGGCCGATGAGCCGCACGCCCGGCGCGTCGGCCGTCACGACGCCCACCGGGGTCGCCGGGGTGACCGCCTGGTCGGCGCCGCCCCGCCTCCCCGCGTCGCCCGTCCGCGCGATCCCCGCCGCCGGGTCCGGAGGGAGGCTCCCCGCGCCGTCGGCTTGGCCCGAGGCGGACCCGCCCGAGGTGGCCGGGACGTCGGCCGCCGCGGTACCCGTGCTCTCGCCGCCCGCGCCCGCGTCGAGCGCCGGCACCGGGACTG
>CAYHRZ010000581.1:0-3551 GCA_964359125.1 uncultured Klebsiella sp.
GGAGGTGACCACGGCCAGCGGTGGGCACGAGGCCCTCGATGTGCTCGGCGCCGCGCCGGTGGACCTGGTGCTGCTCGACGTGATGATGCCGGGCATGGACGGCCTCGAGACGGCCCGCGCCATCCGCGCCGACGCGCGCTGGGATGGCGTGCCGATCGTGCTGATGACGGCGCGGGTGCAACTCTACGAGTCGGCGCGTCGCTCCGTCCCGGGGGTCGACGCGGTGATCAGTAAGCCCTTCGACCCGGTGGCGTTGCCCGCGAGGCTGGCGGCCATCTGGGCGGAAAGGCGAACCAAGTCGTAGCCACGCCGCGCCCGGCGCCCCGCGGCTCAATAGGAGCCGCCGGATGTTCCCCGCCGTCCTCCGCCGGCCCTGGGTCGCCGACGCCATGGTTGTCGCTGCGCTCGCGGTTGCGGGTGCGCGCATGCTGGCGGGGGTGGCGGGCCCGCCCGCAGACGAGTTGCCCTGGTGGGCCAACGGCAGCGACGCCTACGTGTGGGGACCCGACGCCGGCGCCTGGGCGCTCAACGCCCTCGCCTTCGCGAGCGGCCGCTGGGAGGATCTCGACCCCCACCGCATGCCCACCTGGTCGCTGTTCACGGCCACCGCGATGCACCTGCTTGGGCTCGACGTCGCCTTCGCGGGGCACTTCGTCAACAAGCTGTTTCACGTGCTCCTGGGGCCGGTGATCTACTTGCTGGGCCGGGCGACGGGGATGCGGGCTGGGGCCGTGGCGGCCGGCGTCCTCGCCTCGGCCCAGCCGGTCCTGTTGGCCTCGGCTGGCCGCTACGGTGTGGATCCCACGGTGAGCCTCATGGTACCGCTCACCCTGCTCGGGGGCTGGGCCGCCGGGCGCTGGTGGCCCCTGGCCCCGATCGCGGGGGTGATCGCGGGGCTCACGACCGTCTCGCACCTGACCGCTCTCGGCTTCGCGTTGCCCGGCCTCTTGATCTGTTTGCTCGCGGGCCGAGGTTGGTGGCGGCTCCTGGGGGCGGCGCTGTACCTGGCGGCGGCCGCGGCGACCGTCTACGGCATCTACAGCGTCTTCCCGACCATTCCCCGCGACTTCGTGGCCGGGGTGTTCGCGGAGGGCATCGCGCCGGCCGCGGGCACCTCGGTGGCGGAGCAGGCCCACCAGAAGGACGCGGCCCTCGCCACCCTCCAGGCCAACGCCCCGGCCGCGCTGGAAAATGTCGTTTCCAACGTGGTCGAGGCCTTCCGGGTGCGCGGGCTACCCTGGGGGTTGATCCTGGCGCTGCCCTGGCTGGGCGTCCTCGGGCCGCCGGCCGTGGAGGGCACGGTGCAGGGCGAGGGTCGCCTGCCTTGGCGGGTACTGCGCGCGGTGGGCGCGGGCCTTGCCGGGGGGCTCCCGCTGCTCGCCGCGCTGCTGCCGCTGGTGGCGCTGGCGGCCGCGGGTGCCCCGAGCCGGTACAGCGACAACCTGTTGCCGGTCGCGGGGTTGCTCGTGCTGCGAGGGCTGTCCACCGTCGCCGCCCCGCTGAGCGTGCTGCTCGGGCGCTACGTCGCGCCCGCGGCGGCCTACGTCGTCGAGGTCGGCGCGTTCGCCTGGGTAACCTGGGCGGCCTGGCCCCACGTCGAAAACCCCGCGTCGGTGGGGATGGGCGTGCCCCCCGAGGAGGCACGGGCCATGCCGGTCGGAAAGGCGCTGGCGGCCCACTTCGAGTCGGGGGTGGGCGGGGCCGTGCCGCTGCGCGAGGCGCTGCCCTACGCGGGGATGGTGTACTGCCCCAACACCGTGTGCCCGTTCAGCGACGACGAGTCCGGTTACCGGCAGTGTATCGACATCATCCGGCAGGAGTGCCGCGGTGACGGCCCGATCCCCTACGTCGTGACGCCGGGGCTCACGCCCGAGCAGCAGACGGAGCCCCGAAAGCACATGGACGCCTGGATCGCGGGCAAACTCGAACCGGTGGCCACCGTCGGGTCGTCGCGCGTGTACGCCCTGCCCCGCGAAGGAGACCTCTAGATGCCCACCACCGCCGTCGTGCTCGCGGCGGGCCTCGGCACGCGCATGCGCTCGCCGCTGCCCAAGGTCCTGCACCCCCTGCTCGGTCGTCCCATGGTCGCGTGGGTGGTGGGCGCGCTCCAGGAGGCCGGCGCCGACGTGGTGGTCGTCGTGCACCACCACGAGGAGTTGGTGCGGCAGGCGCTGTCGTCGCTCGGCGTACGCTTCGCCCGGCAAACGTCCCCCCGGGGCACGGGCGACGCCGTGCTCTCCGCCCTGCCCGAGTTGCCCGACGGGGGCCCGGTGGTGGTCGCGGCGGGCGATACCCCCCTGCTCACCGCCGACACCGTGCGGCGGCTCCTCGATCGCCACCGCGGCAACGCGACCGTGGCCGCCTTCGAGGCGGGCAATCCGGCGGGCTATGGCCGCGTCGTCGAGGGGGTGGGGATCGTGGAAGACACGGCCTGCACGCCCGAGCAGCGGACTGTCCGGTTGGTGAACAGCGGACTCTACGTGTTCGAGGCGGCCTACTTGCGGCGGGCGCTCCCGACGCTGTCGCCCCACCCGCCGAAGCAGGAGTACTGGCTCACCGACCTGGTCACGCCGGGCGCCGAGGTGGCGTCCGGGTTCTCCGAGGGCGAGTTCCTCGGGGTGAACGACCGCGCCGCGCTGGCCGAGGCGCGGGGCCTGCTCGGTCGCCGTGTCAACCGGGCCTGGGCCGTCCAGGGCGTCGACTTCGACAGCCTGGACCATGCCGTCGTCGAGGCGAGCGTCGTCCTGGAGCCGGGTGCGCGCGTCGGCTACGGCACGGTGATTCGTGGCCGCTCCCGGGTGGGCGGGGAGGTCGGCGAGCACTGCGTGCTGGTCGACACCGAGGTGGCGGCGGGCGCCCTGGTGCGGACGGGCAGCGTGTGCGAGGGGGCGGTGGTGCGCGCCGGCGCCGTGGTGGGGCCCCTGGCTCGCCTCCGGCCGGGCGCCGACGTGGGACAAGGCGCGCACGTGGGCAACTTCTGCGAGGTCAAGAACAGCACCCTCGCCGCGGGCGCGAAGGTGAACCACCTCAGCTACGTGGGCGACGCGAGCGTCGGCGCCGGTGCCAACCTCGGCGCGGGCACGATCACCTGCAACTACGACGGCGTGAGCAAACACCGCACCGAGGTGGGAGCCGGGGCCTTCGTGGGCAGCAACGTGGCGCTGGTGGCGCCGGTCCGCGTGGGCGACGGGGCCATCGTCGGCGCCGGCACCACCGTCGCGCAGGACGTACCCGCCGACGCCATCGCCGTGGGACGGCCGGAGCTGCGCGTGGTGCTGGGGCGGGCGGAGCGGCTGCGTGCCCGCAAGCGGGCCGCGAAGGGTTAGGCCGCGGGGGGGTGGTGATGGAAGAGCTGGTTGCTGGCCTCAACGACGAACAAGCACGCGCGGTCAGGTCCCTCGATGGCCCGCTGTTGATCCTCGCCGGCGCCGGCTCGGGCAAGACGCGGGTGCTGACCCGCCGGATTGCCGCGCTCTTGCACCGGGGCCGCCAGGGTAGCGACGTCTTCGCGCCGGATCTCCGCCCCTGGAACATCCTGGCCGTCACCTTCA
>CAYHRZ010000582.1:0-2213 GCA_964359125.1 uncultured Klebsiella sp.
TGACCGGTGGATACGTGTCGCGGTCGCCCTGGGCCTACTGGTCGACAGCGGCATCGAGTCCAGCGTCTACGAGGTGCGCGCCGTCACCAAGCGACGCGCCTGGGCGGGCGGTGTCGACGACATTGCCTCGATGATCGCCGATGCCACCGGCAACGCCGCGCCGGCGGGCACCCAAGCCGCGGCCCAGCCGACGCCCCTGGCGGTAGCGGCCCCGCCCACCACCGCCGCCGGACGCATGGCGGCGGTGCACGCCCGCATCGAGGCCGCCACCGACCACTTCGGCGTGCTGGGCGTGAGTTGGCAGGATCCCCCCGAGACCCTGCGCCGAGCCTACTTCACCCTCGCGCGTGAGTTGCACCCCGACCGGTTCGTCGGTGAACCCGCCGAGGTGCGCGACACGGCCAACCTCGTGTTCGACAAGCTGCGAGCGGCCTGGGAAGTGCTGGCCGACGACAGCAAGCGCGAGGCCTACATCGCGCGGGTGGTGCGCGGGGAGAAGAGCGAAGATGAACTCGCGATGGAGAAGGTGCGCGCCATCCTCGACGCCGAGGCCGACTTCAAGAGGGCGTTGGCCGACTTCTACGCCGGGCGCCTCGCGCAGGCGCACGAGCTGTTCGTGCGCTGCGCCCAGGCCGTCCCCGAGGAGCCCGAATTCGCCGCCCACGCGGCCTACACGACGTTCAAGGTCCACCACGGTCGCGACACGACACGCGCCGACGAGGCCCTCGCGCGGTTGAAAGAGGTCGTCGCCGCCAACGAGCGTCTGGACTCGGGCCTCGTGCTCCTGGGCCTCGCCCACCGCACCCGGGGCGACGAGAAGGCCGCACGCGAAGCCTTCGTCGCGGCGCTGAAGGTCAAGCCCTCCAACCCCGACGCGGTGCGCGAACTCAAGAAGCAGGAGAAGCAGCGAGAGGCGAAGCAGGACGAAGACGAGGCGACCTTCCTGTCCCGGTTGTTTGGGAAGCGGAAGTAGGCACTCGCACCGCCCGCGGGCCGGGCGCTACGGGCGCCAGGTGCCGCCAACCGCGAAGGCCCAGATGGGCTCGATCGGCGCCCAGCCCGCGGCGTACAAGGGGAACTCCTCGTTGAACAAGAGGCCCCCCGCCACGCCGGCGGCCCCGGCCAACGTCGGCGTCGCGCGGAATTCCACGCCCAGGTGGACGCGCCCGCCCCACGCCGGCGGCGACTGCTCGCCGATCACGCAGGCGACAGCGTCGTAGCCCACCGACCCTCGGACTCGACCCTGCCCGGTCAGCCCTCGGATGCCGACCCAGAAGGGCACCAGCGTGTTCCACTCGTCGACCCCGACCTCGCCCACCGCGACGCCCCGGTACTCGGCCACGACCTCGCGCTCGTCGCGTGAGTAGTGCCGCGCGAGGGTCCAGAACCCCCCGCCCGCGAGCACCTGGGCGTGCCGGGAGAGCGCGTAGACGCCCTCGAACTCGCCGAGAAAACCGCCCGCGCGGAAGGCCGCGAAGCCACCCACGCGGGCCGTCGCGGCGAAGGGGGATGGCTCCAACGCCCGCCCGAGGCGGCCGGGCGGCGCACGCAGGTCGTTCTCCGTCGGAGCCGCCGCGTCGGCGTACAACGCCCCGAGGCTCGGCTGAGCGTGGTCGCGCTCCCACCCGCCGAGGTCATCGCCGGGCCACGCGTACCGGGTCGCCAGCACCTCCCCGGCGGTGCCCACCTGCTGCACCACCGCCGCCCGCGCGGCCGGCACCTCCCAACGCTCGAGCCCGTCGACGACGAAGCGACCCAGCGCGTCGGACGGTAGGGCGACGACGGCCGTGTTGCCGGCGAGGCCCCGGGCGGGCGGCTCCTGCGCCCGGATCGGGTGCCCCGCAGGCAGCAAGTCCAGCGGGATGTCGCTTCCGGCCGCGGCGGCGTACAGGCCGCCGAGCGCCTGGGCCACGCGTGGGGAATCCTTCTCCGAGAACGCGGCCAGAGCCTGCACCCGGTGAACCCGGGCCACGTCGCCCGGTTGCAGCACGCCGGCTGCGCACTGGACCGCCTCGCCCATCTCGCGGCGCCGTTGGAGGAACGCGGGCATGTCGAGGTCGGTGAACGCGGCCTCGGCCGCCACCGCCAACTCGACCACCTCCGCCGCCTGCGGTCGCCGGTCGCAGGCCCCGGCCTCGCCGCCGAGCGCGGCGGGGGCGAGCAGCAGGCCGAGAGTCAGGGGCGGGGGCATCGGTGGGGAGCCTATCGTCGGC
>CAYHRZ010000582.1:2223-3550 GCA_964359125.1 uncultured Klebsiella sp.
GGGGGGTAGGCGGGGAGCTGCCATCGAACCCCGCGGATCTCCGATCCGTCTCCGGTCGCCCGGACGTCGCGGGCCTTGGCACACCCCCCCGGACGTGCGACATTCCTCCGATGGTACTGGCCCTGGTGTCGGCCGCACACGCCGAGTGCAACACCGCGCTACTCGACGCTCGGCTCGAGGAGGCCGAGCGGGCACTGGGGAACGTCGACCTCCCGGCGTTCCGGGCGGCCGCCGAGGGCGCGACCGCCACCGTGGCGTGCCTGGAACAGGCCCTCACCCCGGCCGCGGCCGCGCGGGTGCACCGCGTCGTGGGCCTCCAGGCCTTCTTCGACAAGGACGCAGACGCAGCCGCCGCGGCCTTCGCCGCCGCTCGCGCTGCCGACCCGTCTTCCACCATCCCCGAGTCGTGGCTCCCCGCCGGCCACCCCGCCCGCAAGGCTTGGATCCACCTCGACCCGGTCCCGTCTGCCTCGGAACGGTTGGAGCCACCCCTGGACGGCGACCTCCTCTTCGACGGCCTCGAGACCCTCGCGCGGCCCTCGCTCCGGCCCACCATCGCCCAGTGGCGCACCGACGACGAGGTGAAGGCCAGCGTCTACCTCTGGCCCGGCAGCGCCATGTTGTCGTACGACGTGGCCGGGCCCGTGGTCATCTCGAAACGCGCCCCGCGCGACGGCCCCAGCGTGCCGCTGCTCGTGGCCAGCGGCGCCCTGCTCGCCGGGGCCGGGGTGAGCTACGCGCTGGCCGCCGACGCGCACCAGCGGTGGGAAGATCCCTCCACGGCGACCAGCGAACTCGACGACCTCCGCGAGCTCAACAACGGGCTGTTCGTCACCTCCGTCCTCGCCGGGGCGATGGGCGCCGGCAGCGCCGTCACGGCCTTCGTGGTCGGTAGCTTCTAGATGAAGCTGGCGCCCGACGAGGTCTTCGAGCGCTACCGGGTGGAAGCCGAGGTGGGTTGCGGCGGCATGGCGACGGTGTACCGGGTACGGCACACGCAACTCGGCAGCACCCACGCGCTGAAAGTGCTCGACGTGCAGCACCCGGCGGTCCGCCGTCGCCTCCTGGCCGAGGGGCGCATCCAGGCCTCGCTGCGGCACGCCAACATCGTCTCGGTCACCGACGTCATCGAGGTGAACGGGCAGCCGGGGCTGGTAATGGACTACGTCGACGGCCCGGCGCTCGACCACTGGCTGGCGGAGCACCGCCCCTCGCTCGACGAGGCGCTGGGCATCTTCCGCGGGGTGCTCGCGGGCGTGGCCCGGGCGCACCAGAAGGGCGTCGTCCACCGGGACCTCAAGCCCGCCAACGTCCACTTGGAAACCGC
>CAYHRZ010000583.1:0-3549 GCA_964359125.1 uncultured Klebsiella sp.
CACGAGGCGGTCCCCGGGCACCACCTGCAAATCGCCCTTGCCCGAGAGTTGCCCGCCATGCCGGCCTTCCGGCGCTTCGACGAGCTCACGGTGTTCATCGAGGGCTGGGCGCTCTACAGCGAGCGCCTAGCCGACGAGTTGGGGCTGTACTCCGGCGACATCGACCGTTTGGGTATGCTCGGTTTCGACGCCTGGCGCGCCTCGCGGCTGGTGGTCGACACCGGCATCCACGCCATGGGCTGGAGCCGCGGTGAAGCCGAGCAGTTCCTGCGTGACAACACGCCGCTCGCGGAGAACAACATCGTCAACGAGGTGGACCGTTACGTCACCTGGCCGGGGCAGGCCCTGGGCTACAAGCTCGGGCAGATGGAGATCCTGCGCCTGCGCGGGGAGGCGGAGGCCCGCCTGGGGGATCGCTTCGACCGCAAGGGTTTCCACGACACGGTGCTCGGCGCCGGGGCGGTGCCGGTGGCGGTGTTGGAGGCGCGGGTGCGCGCCTGGGCCGACAGCGTCGCTCGTTAGCCCCGGGCGACGATCCACATCATCGCGGCCAGCGCGCCGAGTTGGGCGAGGAAGAACGCGAACCTCACGTTGACCACCAGCGACCGGCCCGACGAGACGTGCGCGATCGTCTGGCCCACGCGGCAGCCGAGGTACACCAGCGCCAGCGTGTCGAAGGTGCCGTCGCGCACGGAGGCCACGTGTCCCACGAGCACGACCGCGCCGAACAGCGGCAGGTTCTCGACGCAGTTCACGTGCGCCCGCAACAGGCGCCGGTACCACTCCGGACCGTGGGGCTGGTCGGCGGGAAAGCTGTTGGGGCGCGCCTTCCCGGCGAGTACCGACCCCACCCGGTAGGGCGCGATCCCGGCGGTCAGGACGAACATCGTCCACGCGACGAATCCCAGCAAGGCCCAGAGGGGGGTGGTCATGCCGCCCGGTTATCGCGGGAGCGTGTCGCGTCCGGCGCTGCTCGCGTTCGTGGTGTACCTCCTGGGCGGGCTGGTGCTCGGCGAAGTCTTCCCCTTCTCCCGTTTCTCGATGTACGCGGACATCGCACGCCGCGACTACGGCGCGGTGCCGGTGTTTCTCGTCGGCGGCGACCAGGGCGACCCGTCGCGGCTTTCCGGTTTCCACCACCTGGATCCCGACCAGTTCCACTCGCCCCCCGGCCTCGTCAGCGCGATGGACTACGTCGTGGACGACTGGGCGGCCATCGTCCGCGCGCGCCCCGCCGCCGAGCCGGGGCCGCTGGCCGTGGAGGTGGCCTACGATCTCGTCCGCGTGCGCGACGGCGGCATCCAGCGCCAGCGCGTCGTCGTGGCCCGGGGGACCGCCTGGCCCTAGCCGCCCGCGCCGGTCTCGCCCTGGGCT
Source organism: uncultured Klebsiella sp. (assembly GCA_964359125.1). Lineage (GTDB taxonomy): Bacteria > Myxococcota_A > UBA796 > UBA796 > SXON01 > SXON01. The sequence goes on from CAYHRZ010000583.1 coordinate 1,375, forward strand.
TCGTGCTCGTCGTGGTCGACTCGGCCGACGACGCCGTCGCCACGGTGGGCCCAGGCGCCTGGTCGGGCGTCGCGCTCGCGTTGGCGAGCATTGTCGCCTGGTGCTGGCATCCCGCCCGCCGGTGGTCCCTGCTCGGCTTCGTCCTCCCCGTGGCCGCGTGGTCCTGGACCGAGCGCGTGCTCGTCGAGAGCGGCGTGCACCACGGCAAGATCCTCCCGGCCGCGGTGGCGCTGGCCCTGTCGCTCTCCGGCGTCGAGGCTGCCTGCGGCGTGGTCGCCGCCACCTACGTGCTCGCCGGCGTGGCCAAGCTCACCGGCGCCGGCGTTGACTTCCTCCACCCCGACTACCTGGGCACGTTGCTCCTCGAGCGTTCGTTCCACCAGCCCGAGTGGCTTTCTACCTTTCGTCTCGCTGTCGCCCAGTCGCCGCTGGCCTGCTCCACCATGGCCACGTTCACCCTGCTCGCGGAGCTCGGCGCCCTGCTGTTCCTGTTGCCCCGCTACCGGCTACGGGTGTGCCTCGTGCTCGTCGCCATGCACGCAGGAATCTACCTAACCATGGGATATATCTACGTAAGCTGGGTTGCCGTGCTCCTTGGCCTAGCTACCCACCTGGGGTCGGAGGTTAAGCGTTAAGCCTTTCTGCCCGGTTCCTACGCGGCGGTGTTTGTCTCACTGCTGCGTCCTGGCGCGTAGGGTTACACGGAGCGTCCCATGATCCTCGCCCTCCTCGTCACCCCCGCCCTCGCGCTCACCTTCCCCGACGACGCCGACTGGATCGCCCTGCAGCAGGCGGGAAGCGACATGGGCGACGTGCTCGGCGACGGCGCCAACAACGGTCGCGAGATCGTGGGCGACACTTCGTCCCCCGCCGTCTACGTCTACACCGACGCCGACGGGTTCTTCGTGCGGCTGCGGCTCGACGACGATCCCTCCGGGCCCGGGGGCCTTTCGTCGTATGGCTGGGGCATCCTCTTCGACGTCGACGGCGACTTCTCGGACTACGAGTTCTCGCTCCTGGCCAACGGCATCAGCGAGGAGATCGAGTTCGCCGAGAACACCAGCCCCACCGGACTCGGGGATCCCTCCGACGACGCGGAGACCCTCGTCAGCGGCTACCCCGTCGCCCACGACTACACCCCGGGCAACATCCGCATCGTCTCCGCCGACACGAGCTTTGACAGCACGCAGGACTACTTCCTCGACTTCGGCATCGACTACGCCGACCTCCAGGGCGCGGGGCTGGCGACGACGGTCTCGATCGTGGCGGGGACGTCGTCTAGCGCGCGCGCCTTGTCCACCGACCTGGCCGGCTGCGACGACACCAGCGACTGTCTCATTGCCGACGCCATCTCCGACGCCGTCGACATCTCGGCCGACAGCGACGACGACGGGCTCAGCGACGCGGAGGAAGATGTCCTCGGCACCGATCCCTACGACGACGACAGCGACGACGACGGCCTCACCGACGGTGAGGAAGTCGACTACGGCACGGACCCCAGCAACGACGACACCGACGGCGACGCGCTCTCCGACGGTCAGGAGCTCGGCCTCACCGAGCCGAGCGGTGACGACACCGATCCCGCGGCGTTCATCGCCGACAGCGACCCCACCACCACCACCGACCCGACCAGCGACGACACCGACGGCGACGGCCTCTTCGACGGCGAGGAAGACGTCGACCTAGACGGCGCGGTCGACAGTGACGAGACCGACCCAGACGACGCCGACACCGACGACGGGGGGGCCACCGACGGCGAGGAAGACATCGACGGCACCAACCCCCTCGACCCGAGCGACGACGTCGTCCACGATACCGACGGCGACGGGCTCACCGACGACGAGGAGGCCGACCTGGGGACCGATCCCACCGAGGCCGACACCGACAGCGACGGCATCGACGACGGCACCGAGGTAGACGGGGGCACCGACCCCCTCGATGACGACACCGACAACGACGGCCTCCTCGACGGCGAGGAAGACGCCAACGCCGACGGCATCTTCGACAGCGGCGAGACCGACCCACTCGACGACGATACCGACGGCGACGGCCTCAACGACGGCGACGAGGTGGACCTCGGCACGGACCCGCTGGACCAGGACACCGACGATGGCGGCGTGGACGACGGCGACGAGGTGCTCGCCGGCACGAACCCGCTCGACGGTGCCGACGACA
>CAYHRZ010000584.1:0-3535 GCA_964359125.1 uncultured Klebsiella sp.
CCATCACCACCGTGTTGCCGAGGGCGCGGAGGTGCTCCAGGGTGCCGAGCAGCATCTCGGTGTCGCGGGGGTGCAGGCCCACCGTGGGCTCGTCGAGCACGTAGAGGCAACCGACGAGGCCGCTGCCGATCTGTGACGCGAGCCGGATGCGCTGTGACTCTCCCCCGGAGAGGGTGTCGCCCCGGCGGTCCAGGCCCAGGTAGTCGAGCCCCACGTTGACGAGGAAGCCGAGGCGCGCCCTGATCTCGCGGAGGGGTGGGGCCGCGACGAGGGCGTCGTTGCCGGGGAGGTCCAGCGTGGCGAAGAACCCCACCGCCTGGGCCACCGTCATGCGCCCCACCGCGCCGATGGACTGGCCCCCCACGTGGACCGCCAACGACTCGGGCCGGAGTCGCTGCCCCTCGCAGGCGTAGCAGGTTTCCCCCGGGGCGGCGTCGGCGAGGAGCGACTGGTCGTTCTCCTTGAACCACACCGCGCGGTGGCGCTTGTGGCCCAGGCCCTCGCACACGGGGCAGGCGCCCATGTTGTGGTTGAAGGAGAAGTGCCGCGCGTTGAGCGGGTGGGGCACCACCGCGCCGTGCTTGGAGCACTCGGGACGCTCCGACACCGGGTAGGCGCCGCCCGCGTGCTCGAACCGGGCCTTGCCGCCCCCCTCCCGGTAGGCCAGGGCCACCGCCTCCGACACCCGCTGCCGCTCCACCCGGTCGGGGTCGAAACGGTCCACGACCAACGCGGCGACGGCGCCGTCGACGCCCTCGAGGTCCACCGCTGCGCCCCCCACCCAGGCCCGGGCGAAGCCCCGAGCACGCAGCTCGCTGGGGCGCGCCGGAGCAGCCAGCGAGGCGACGAGGTGTCCTCGTCCGAGCCCGGTTAGCCGGTCCGCCGCCTGGCCGGGGGTGCAGGCGCGCACCAACTCGCCGCACTTGGGGCAGTAGGGCACGCCGACGTTGGCATAGAGCAGGCGCAGGTAGTCGTGGATTTCCGTGACGGTCGCGACCGTCGACCGGGGGGTCTGGGCGCTGACCTTCTGGTTGATGGCGATGGCCGGGGCGAGGCCAACCACCGAGTCGACGGCGGCGCGGTCCAGTCGGCCAAGGAATCGCCGGGCGTAGGTGGACAGGCACTCCACGTAGCGCCGCTGGCCCTCGGCGAAGATCGTGTCGAAGGCCAGTGACGTCTTGCCGCTGCCGCTCACGCCCGTGATCACCGTGGTGCGATTGCGCGGGAATGTGACATCGACCCCCTGGAGGTTGTGACAGCGGGCCCCGCGTACCACGAGGTCGTCGGCCTCACCCGGCGGGCGGCTCCGTTTGCGGCCGGCCGCGAACTTGCGGGCAGGTCCACCGAACTCGGGAAGTGCGGCGAGCACCTTCCCCGTGGGCGTGGCCCGGGTCGCCAGCGTCTCCGGGGTGCCCTGGAACAAGCAGTGGCCGCCGGCCTCCCCCCCCGCGGGGCCGAGTTCGATCACCTGGTCCGCCACTTTGATGAGGTCCGTGTTGTGTTCGATGACCAGGACGGTGTTGCCGGCGTTGACCAGCGCCTGCAGGGCCCCGACCAGGAGCCGGACGTCGGAGAAGTGCAGGCCGGTGGTGGGCTCGTCGAGCAGGTAGACCGTGTTGCCCGTGGCCACGCGGTGCAACTCGGACGCCAACTTCACGCGTTGCGCCTCGCCGCCGCTGAGGGTCGACGCGGTTTGGCCGAGTGACACGTAGCCGAGGCCCACCCGCTCCATCGTGGCGAGGATGCGGTGCAGCTTGCGGTGGTGCTCGAAGAAGCGGGTGGCCTCCTCGATGGTCATCGCCAAGACGTCGGCGATGGTGCGACCGCGGTACCCCGCCTCCAGCGTTTCCGGGTTGAAACGCTTACCCTCGCAGCGCTCGCACACCACCTCCACGCTGGCGAGGAAGCTCATTTCCACCGTGCGAACGCCCGCCCCCTCGCAGTCCTCGCAGCGGCCGCCCTTGACGTTGAACGTGAAGCGCGACTTGGTCCACCCCCTGGCCTTGGCCTCGGGCAACTGCGCGAAGAGGTCACGGATCAAGTCGAAGGCGCCGGTGTAGGTGGCGGGGTTGGAACGGGGGGTGCGACCGATGGGCGACTGGTCGATCTCGATCACCTTGTCGACCTGCGGCGAGCGAGCGAGGACGGCGGCTTCGAGGGCGGGCTTGATGACGTCGAAACACAGGGTTGACTTGCCGCTGCCACTCACGCCGGTGAGCACCGTGAAGGTGCCCAGAGACACGTCCAGGTCGAAGCCCTTGAGGTTGTGGACGCGGGCGTCGCGGACCCTGAACGTGGTGCCGTTGCCGGTCCGCCGTGACGCGGGCAGTTCGATGCGCTCGGCGTCGCGGAGGAAGCGCGCGGTCTCCGTGTCGAGTTTCACCAACTCCCGGGGGGCAGCGGCGCCGACGATGTGCCCGCCGAGGCGGCCGGCGCCGGGGCCCACGTCGATCACGAGGTCCGCCCGCTCCATGGTTTCCCGGTCGTGCTCGACCACCACGACGGTGTTTCCGGCCTCACGCAGCCGGTCCAACGCTCCGATCAGCCTCGTGTTGTCGATGGGGTGCAGGCCGATGCTCGGCTCGTCGAGTACGTAGGTGACACCCACCAGGCCGCTCCCCACGCAGGCCGCCAGCCGGATGCGCTGGGCCTCGCCGCCCGACAGGGTGTTTGCGGCACGATCCAGCGACAGGTAGCCCAGCCCCACGTCGGCGAGAAAGTGAAGTCGATCCTGCAACTCGCGGACGATGCCCTCGCCGATCTTCCGCTCCTCGCCCTCCAGCCTGATGCCCGCGAAGAAGGCGCGGGCGTGCTCGATCGACATGGCGGCTACCCGGTCGATGGGCGTGTCCCGGAACGTGACGGCCAGGGCCACCGGGTTGAGTCGGCGCCCGTTGCACACCGGGCAGGCCATCCGCCGCTCGGGAGGGAGATCCGACGGGGCGGGCAGCAGGTTGCCCCGGTTATTGGCGAACACCCAGCCGATACCCATGCAGGTGGTGCAGGCACCCTGTGGCGCGTTGAACGAGAACAGCCTGGGTTCCATCTCGGGGATGGAAATCCCGTGGTCGGGGCAGGCCCGCTCCACCGCGTGAGTGTGGACCTCGCTGCCGATCATCGTCGCGAGCACGCCGCCGGCCAGGGCCACCGCGCGCTCTACCGCCTCCACCAGGCGGGGCCGGTCCTCCACGGTGAGCCGCAGCCGGTCCACTACGATTTCGAGCGTGTGCTTCTCGTAGCGTTCGAGTAGGATCTCGTCGTCGAGCGAGCGCAGCTCGCCGTCGACTCGCACGCGCAGCCAACCCGCTCGCCGCCAGTCGTCGAACTCCTTCCGGTACTCACCCTTGCGGTCCCGTACCATGGGCGCGAGCACCTGCACCGGGGCGCCGGGGTGGTCCCGGAGCAGGGCGTTGGCCACGTCGGTGGGGCTGCGGCGGGCGATGGCTTTGTGACACACCGGACAGCGGGGGGTGCCCAGGCGCGCCCACAACAGCCGGAGGTGGTCGAAGATCTCGGTGACGGTGCCCACGGTGCT
>CAYHRZ010000585.1:0-3524 GCA_964359125.1 uncultured Klebsiella sp.
TCCCCTCCCCCGGGCGCGACCTGCTCTTCCGCCAACTCTTCGACCCCGACTCCTGCACCTACACCTACCTGCTGGCGGATCCCGTCTCCCGCGAGGCGCTGCTCCTGGACCCGGTGGCGAGCCTGGTCGAGCGCGACCTCGTGGAACTGCGCGAGCTTGGCCTGTCGTTGGCCTTCACCCTCGACACCCACGTACACGCCGACCACGTTTCCGGCGCCTGCCGCCTGCGAACGCTCACCGGGTGCAAGGTGGCCTTTCCCGCGATGGAGCGGCTGGAGTGCGCCGACCTGGGGGTGGAGGAGGGCACGCCGGTACGCCTGGGTGAGTTGTCCATACACCCCCTCCATACCCCGGGTCACACCGCCACCCACCACGCGTACCACGTGAACATCGGTGACACCGGCCGCCTGTTCACCGGCGACGCGCTCTTGATCGACGGCTGCGGCCGCACCGACTTCCAGGGGGGCAGCGCGACGGCGCTCTACCACTCGGTGCGCGGGAAGTTGTTCAACTTCCCAGACGACGCGCTGATTTTCCCGGGCCACGACTACCACGGCCGCCGCGTGAGCAGCGTGGGACAGGAGCGGGCCCGCAACCCGCGCCTGCGTGACGGCGTAGAACTCCCGGACTTCGAGCGCACGATGGCGGCGCTCGGCCTGGCCCGGCCGCGCAAGATGGACGTGGCGTTGCCCGCAAACCTGGCCTGCGGCGCCTGCGGCGACGAGGTGCTGGCCAGCCTGCGAGCGGGGCACGACCCGGACCCGCAGGGCGTGGGGTAGCGGGCCCTGGGGGCGGTGCCGCGAGCGTGCGCGCCCGGCTCGCGCGGGGAGCGGTTGCTGGGCGGCTTTCCGTGTGTAGGCTTCGTGTCCCATGCGAATCGTGTCGATCCAGTCCTCGGCGGCGGCCGAGTACCGCTACCGCAACGCCGCCCCCGGCTCCCGGGGCACGGTGGTGGTGTCGCTGCCGGTGCTGCACGGGGTGGTGGATGGGCTCCCAGCGGGCGTCGACGCGGTGGTGATGACCAGCGACCTGCAGGGCCGTGAACTCGCGGGCAGACGCCTCCTGGGCGAGGTGGTCCCCGGGATGCTGCTGGAGGGGGGGCACGTGGACCGCCGGGAGCGGGTGGTCGCCCTGCTCGCGGGGGACCTCTACGCCTCACCCGGGGCCGAACTGCGCGGCGCGACGGGCGACGTCCGGGAGGTGTGGCGGGCCTTCGCCAACAGTTTCGCCGCCGTGGCCGGCGTGTGCGGCAACCACGACACCTTCGGCGAGCAGTCCCCTGCCGACTTCGCGCGCACCGAGGCGGTCACCATCCTCGACGGGGACCTGTGCGACGTGGCCGGCCTCCGGGTGGCTGGCGTGAGCGGCATCGTGGGCAAACTCAGCAAGCCCAACCGCAAGGACGAACAGAGTTTTTCTCGCATGGTCGACGACGTGCTGCTCTCGGGCGCCGACGTCGTCCTCCTCCACCAGGGGCCCCAGGGCAACGGCCCCCGCGACAAGGGTAGCCCCGCCGCGCGCGCCTCGATCACGGCGATGGAAACGCCGCCGCTGGTGGCCTTCGGGCACTGTCACTGGGAGGTGCCGCTGCTCGAAGAAGGTGGGCGCCAGATGCTCAACCTCGACGGCCGGGTGGTGGTGCTGCGAGCGGCGTAGTGGTGGCCGCCCCGATAGGCCGCCCGGATGCCTACCCGCCCCAGCTTCATCGTCTCCACCGCCGACGTGCCCGAGCGCACCCACGTGTACCCCCAGAGCGCGGAGCCCATGGGGCCGTCCCGGCGCGTGGGGAAGGCGGCGGGGCTGCAGCGCATCGGCATCAACGTGCAAACCCTGCCGCCGGGCTGCCGCTCGTCCTGGCCCCACGCCGAGGAGGACGAGGAGGAGTTCGTCTTCGTGCTCCGCGGGCAGGTAGACTGCTGGATCGACGGGGACATCCACCCGATGGTGGAGGGGGACCTCGCGGCCTTCCCCGCGGGCACGGGTATCTGCCACACGTTCATCAACAACAGCGCCAGCGACGTGGTGCTGCTGGTGGGCGGCGACGCGGCCCGCCCGGCCAGCCGCATCTTCTACCCGCTGAACCCGTCCCGGAAGGCCGACATGCCCGCGAGCGCCTGGTGGGACGACGTGCCCCAGCGCCCGCAGGGGGACCACGACGGCCTGCCCGACACGCTGCGCGGGGGTCGCGGGTAGGTCGGGGTCGGCGGTGGGGGGAGGGCGTCGACGGGCCGGACACAACCCGGCCAGGCCTCGCGTCTAGCGGCATCGTGTCCGACTACCGACCCCTCCCGTCGAAGCCTCCCGCACCACGCCGCCCGCGTCATGGCTGCGCGCGGTCATGGGAAGTGCATTGGGGCGGTAGGATTCGAACCTACGAATGCGAGAGTCAAAGTCTCGTGTCTTACCACTTGACGACGCCCCAGGGCGGGCATGGGCTAACCACCGGGCGGACCAGCGGCGACGGGCGACCCCTACTCCGCGGGCACCGTCATGAAGTTTGGGCCGAGGAAGCTCATGCCCGAGGTGACGACGGTGTTCGACGGGTAGGTGAGCCAGTAGCCCTCGGCGTACACCCCCTCCCCATAGGAGAATCCCGTCGCCAACGTGACGGCCGCGTCGTTGGCGTAGCGGTCGCTGTCGCCGGTCCAGGACACCAGGCCCACCCGGTACTCGCCAGGTTCGAGCCTCGTGGGCTCTACCGCCGTGTACCAGAAGCCCCCGCGCGGCGTCGTCGGGGCGTCGTACCAGCCGGGGACGTTGGCACGGAGCACGAGGTTGCCCGCCGCGTCCCAGATGCCCAGGTCCGCCGAGGTGTAGACGTAGGTGGCGCCGAAGTTGCCCACGTCGGTGACCACGCGCGCCTCGTCGAGCGAGAACGACCAGCCGCAGGTGCCGGTGAAGTCGTAGTCGGTGCGGTAGGCGGACACCGCGACCACCGGTTCCGGGGCGTCCGCACCGGCCGGCACGTCGACGCCGCTCAGCGCGGCCGTCGCGAAGCGCTGCCCGAGCACGCGGTTGCTGGTGCCCTCGTAGTGGGCGGTGTCGAGGGGGTTGCGCGGCAGGTCGTCGGTTTCAACGGTGACCACGCGCGGGTCGTCGTCGGCCACCGCCTGCTGGGCATCGCGCACCATGTCGGCGTAGGTCCAGATGGACTCGCGCGAAATAAGGCCGATATAGGCAGGTAGTTCGGCCTCCCCGGTCAGCTCGCGCATCGACGCCACCAGGTGGGCGAGGTTCACCTCGTAGCGGTTGGCCATGCCCAGGTCCAGCGCGTCGGACTCCCCCTGCATCCACACGAAACCGGCCCAGCGCCAGGGCTGAGGCGATGTATCAAGTGATACTTCGGCCGCCGCCATGGTGCTCACCAGCGTGCGAAAACCATCGCCCGCGGAGGAATCTCCCGGTGTATCACCGGCGTACCAGTAGAACGCGAGGTCCGTGCCCCCCACCGCGTGCTTGACCAGCGCCAGGGTGCGACCGGCGTCGGCCAGCGTGCGGCCGAAGCCTACCTCCGGGCCCGCATA
>CAYHRZ010000586.1:0-3492 GCA_964359125.1 uncultured Klebsiella sp.
GATCCGCGCCGGTGTCGCCGCTGTCGGCGGAGCCGGTGTCGCCGCTGTCGGCGGAGCCGGTGTCGCCGGTGTCGGCGCTGTCGGTCTGGGTGTCGTTGCTCCCCGCCGGGAACGTCGCGACGAACGCGGCGTGCTCCGTGTCGTCGATGAACAGGCAGCCGTGGAGCAAGAGCAGGGGGGCCACGGCGGGTAGCGTAGCTCCCCGGGGGGCCCGGTGCCGCCGCACAGTGGTACATGACCGCATGGGCGCTTACGGTGCGTGGATGCTGCTTCTCACCCTTCTCGCGTGCACGGTCGACGAGGAGCCGGAGGGAGACTCCGCCCCTTGCCAGCGGGCCGACGACACCGGCGCCGAGGACTCCGGTCCGGGTGACGCCGAGCAGGTGGATCCGCTCGACGCGCTGGGGGCCTGCGCACCCGGCGAGCCCGGAGATCGTCTCGACATCGACGGCGGCTGCTTCGACGGGGTGTGTCTGGGCCAGACCCTCGCCCAGGCCGATGCTGCCTTCGGATCCCCTGGCTTCTGCCTAGCTTTCGGCACCTCTGCGCTCTGCTTCTGGGGCGACGGAATCCTCGGCTCGGCAACCGATACCGACGGCGACGGCAACCCAGACGAGGGTGCGCGGTTGTGGGCTGTCCAGGCCATCGATCCATGGGACGGCGCCGACGCCGCAGGGCTCTCTCTGGGCCTGGGGTTCGGCTGCTTCGTGGATGGTCTCGGGACCCCCGACAGCTTGACGTTCACGCTCGTCGCGGGGGAGCTGGTGGCCACAGCCGCGACCTGGACCAGCCTCGATTTCTCGGTCACCGACCAGCAAGACCTCGAGTACGCCTTCGTGCCCGACGGCCGGGTCGAGGCGCTGGTTTTCCAGAACGCGATCTACCAGTGATTCTGTTTGCCGCGGCGCGGGCCGCGCCGCCGCCGGTCGCGAACGGAGCGGAGACCGCTGGCTGGGCCGAGGTTGGGGCGTTCTACGCCTTCGCCGACGCGTCCGGTGGCGTCGAGGTGTGCAGTGGAACCCTGGTCGCGCCGCGCGTCGTCGCGACCGCTGCCCACTGTGTCGAGAAGCTCGAGCAGTACGCCGCCGGGGGGTTCCGGGTGTACTACCTCGAGGGCCCGTCGGTCGAGGATTTCACGAGCGTCACCGAGGTGGAACAGCCGGTGGCGCACCCTGACTGGAACGAGCGGACGGTCAGCTGGGACATCGCCCTGGTTTCACTGGTCGACGCGCTCGCCACCGTGCCCGCCGCGCTGGGGACCGCCGCGATGGACGACACCTGGGCCGGCCGGGAGGTGCGGCTGGTCGGCTGGGGCAACGTGGACCTGGAGGAGAACGGGAGCGGGGTGAAGCGGGAGGGCACGAGCGTGGTCCTGGGGGTGGAGGAGGACCAGTTCCAGACCACCGTGAGCGCAGGCGGCGCCGCCACTTGCCCGGGGGACTCCGGTGGCGCGGTATTCGACGAGAGCGGGGCGAGCCCGGTGCTGGTCGGCGTGGTGTCCTGGGGAACCGTCGACGTTTCCGCCGACCACCCGTGCGGAAGCGTGCAGGGGCACGCACGGGTCGACGCAGCGCAGGGCTGGCTCGCCGAGCAGATCGCGGTGTTCGAGCGTGATGACACGGGCGGGGCCGCAGACTCGGCCGACACGGCGGCAGCGGCGGACTCCGGGGAGGGCGGTGGGCCGGGGTCGTCGGAACCCCGCGAGGGCGAGGCGGGAACCAACGCTTGCGGCTGTGCGGCGGCGCGCGGCTCGCAGGGTACCGGGGTCCTGGCGCTCGGGCTCCTGGTGCGGCGGTGTCGCAGCCCTGGCGCCCGCCGTGCCACAATCTCCCCATGGTGTTCCTAGCCGCCCTCCTCGCCTGCGACCCCGCGGCCGTCGGCCTGTCGGCGGGGGGGCCGGACAACGCCGCCGGCGACGACACCGCCAGGCCCGACGCCGAGGTGGCCCCCGGCGCGACCTGCCCCAGCCCCGCGGATCTGTACGACCCCGACTGCGTGGTGCGCTACGACCTCGAGATCGCCGAGGCGGACTGGGACGCCATGCAACAGGCCTACGACCGCGCCGTGGCCTACTGCGGCGACACCGCTACCCTCCGCGACAAACACCCCGCCACGCTGGTGTACGGCCACGAGCGCCGCGAGGTGGGCGTGCGGCTCAAGGGCAACCCGTGCACCTTCCTCGCGGGCGGCAAGATGCAGTTCCGGGTCGACGTGGACTGGGTGGAGCCGGGCAACTTCCACGACGTGAGCTCGATCAACCTCGAGGCCGCCAACTACGATCCCACCGGGCAGAAGAACGGACTCGCCTACGCGGTCTTCCGCGACGTGGGGCTCGTGGCGTCCCAGGCCAACTTCGCCAGCCTCTACGTCAACGGCACCTTCTACGGGGTGTACGAGAACGTGGAGCAAGTCAACGGCCAGTTCCTCGACAACCACTACGACGACAGTAGCGGGAACCTCTACTATTTCATCTGGAACGGGCACTACGGCGAGTTGCGCAGCAACGAGGAGGTGGGCGACGTGTCGCGCTGGACGGAGATGGAGGCGCTCGTGAATGCCACACCCGACACGGTGTCCTGGACGGAGTTCGAGGCGCGGATCGTGGAGTTGGTCGACATCGACCAGTTGTTGCTGGCCTTTGCGACCGAGGCGGTGATCCCCCAGGTGGACGGCGTGTGGGCCGGGTCCGCCAACTGCTACGTTTATGACAACCCCCTCGGCTGCGGCGGCGCGGGCTGCTTCGAGTACCTGCCCTGGGACCTCGACTCCGCGTTCATCGCCCCGCCGCTGGACCTCTGCCCGGCTTGTGGCAGCGAGCCCGACACGGTGACCGCCGACCCCGTCAGCTTCATCAGCGGCCGCGGCCCGGCGGCGAAGTGGCGGCTGTTCGAGCTGTTGATGGAACTGCCGGGTCGCCGCGCGCAGTTCGTCACCGACCTGGGCGCGGTGCTGGAGTCGGCGTACCAGGTGGACGTCCTCCAGGGGCGCCACGCTGCTCGTTTCGCGCAACTGGAGCCCTACATGGCGGTGGATCCCAAGGCCGACTACGACCGCTTCGTCGAGAGCAACGCGGAACTGTCCGTGTTTTTCGCCGAGCGCCGGGCCTTCGTGGAAGGGTGGATCGCCGCGCAGCCCTGAGCTGGCGTACACTGTTGAGATGTTCCTCATCCTGGCCTGCAACGACAACAACCTCGTCGAAGTCGGCGAGGAGAAAGAGGGCGCCCTCGACTCCGGCTCCGACTTCGAGCCGCCGGTCGACAGCGCCACCGACACCGGCGAGCCCAGCGAGGATCTCGAGCCCTGGGCGTGGATCACCTCGCCCGAGGCCGGGGCGACGGTGGAGGGATGCGACGGCCTCACCCTCACCGGCGAGGTGGGCGGGGGCGACGGCGACCTCGTCGTCACCTGGTACGGCAACGGCGTGGCGCTGTGGACCGGCGCGGCCGAGGCCGACGGCACCACGGCCATCGCCTGGGACGCCCCCGCCGCGAC
>CAYHRZ010000587.1:0-3490 GCA_964359125.1 uncultured Klebsiella sp.
CTGCGGTCGACGCGGCAGGCCTGTCGGCACTCGCGCCCCGGCTGGAGCGCATGGCTGCGGCGGCGGGTCGCGTGCCTGTTTCACAGTGAAACACGGGCGAGTAGTTCAAATTGTCCAAGGAACGCCGCCTGTTTCACCGCAGTCCACGGACCTTCGGTCGCGAGCCGATTTGCGCTTGCCGCGCTGTGACCCGGGGCTAGACTGCTGGGGCGACCGGCGGTGCCCACCTGGCCCGGCGGCCCCGCGACAACCCAGCGCCAAGCCGGAGGTTTTCCTCCATGCCCTCGACCCGTCGCTTCAGCTTCCCGTGGACCCCTAGGACCTGCACCCTCTCCACTAGCGACCTCGCCCTCGTCCCCGTCACCGGCTGGATGACAGCCGCCGAGGCGGCGAGGGTGCGCGTCACCTGCCAGCTGGGCAGCGACTCGGCCGCCGGCCGCGTCCCCGGTGCCCCCTGCCGGGTCGCCAGCGTGGAGGAGGGCGACGACACTCCGGCGGTGCCCGTCACCGACACGCAGACGCCGGTGGGCGCGAGACCGGTCGCGGCGGTGGCCGGCGCGGACCCGGCGGCCGGGAGCACGCACGACGAGGCCGGGTAGGCGCTGTCCCGCGGCGGCCACCCGCCGCTGTTTCACACTGAAACAGGGGCCGGTAGTCAAAATTCTCCAAGGTTGCGGCGTGGCCAGGCGCGAGGCGGGCGAGCGGCGAGGTGCCCCGGGAGGCCGGTGGCAGGCGGCTCCCGTGAGTGGATCCCGCGCCGCCTGTTCCCCCGCAGTCCACGGACCTGCAGTGGCGATGCGAGTTCCGGTTGCCGCCCGGTGACCCGGGGCTAGGCTGGTGGGGCGGGCGGTGACGCCACCCCGGCGCACCGGCCCCGCGAAAACACAACCACGCCAGAGGTCTCTCTCGATGCCATCGATCCGCCGCGTCAGCTTCTCCTGGACCACCCTGTTCTCCACCCTCTCCACCGGCGACGGCACCTTCGTGCCCGTCACCGGCTGGATGACCGCCGCCGAGGCGGCGAAGGTGCGCGCCACCTGGGAGGTGAGCACCGAGTCGGCCGCCAACTGCGTCACCCGCCCCGGCTACCAGACCGCGAACGTCGAGAACGCCGGCGACACGCCCGCGGTGCTGGGAACCGACACGCAGACCTCCGTCGGCGTGAAGTACGGCACGGCGCTCACCGACATCAGCTCGGCCACCGCGGGCAAGGCCCTGGTGCGCCTCGGCATCTACGTGAAGCTGGCCTCCGGCAGCGCGCTCACCTGCGTGCGCGTGGCCGGGAGCTTCGACGTGCAGGCGCCGTAGGCGGCGCCGCTTCCCGTGGCAGGTGCGACGAGCACCTGCCGCGCCCCTCGCGTGTATACTACTTCCTGGAGCCAGCGTGACCCCGTCCCTCCTCGGCAGCACCTCCTTCCCCGGCCCCGCCGCGGGTTTCTTCGCGGGCGCCGCGCGGCCCGGCGCCAACCTCGGCGCGGGGCGACCCGCCGGGTTCCTTCCCGGCGTGGCCAGCGCCCGGCTCGTAGCCGGGCTCGCCCGCGCGGTGCCGCTCCGCGACGCTGGGGTCGCTGGGTGCGGGGCCACATCCACGGTGGGCGGCGGCCGCGACGGCGGGGAGCCCTTCTACCTCGAGGGCTGCGGCTGCGGCGGGGCGTGTGGCGGCGGTGCCGACGCCGCGCCTGGCCGGTGCGCCGGGGCACCGGGCCATTTCCCGGGTGGCTCCACTCCGGGTCACGCGGGTACCACCGCCGTTCGTGGCGAACTCGCGGAACTCCCCGACGACGTGGAGCCGCCGCCGGACTGGAACTCGGCGTTCGCCGCGGAGTGGTCGCTGCGCCACGGGGGGCCGGTGACGCTGCCGGAGCCCGACGAGGGCAACTTCCTCACGCCGCGGGGCGACGGGGAAGGCGACGAGGGCGGCGGGCTCACGCCGCGCTGGAACGAGGGGGAGGAAGACCGGTACTGCGCCTGTGAGACGCCCAAGGTGATCCTTGGCAGCGAGGTCGCTGGGGGCTCCGTGCCGCTGCTCTATTCCTGCGACGACTGGGGAGACTCCGTAGCGATCATCCGCCGGGCCTGGCAGGTGCTTCTCGACAACCAGGATCTCTTCGTCGAGGCTGCAGACCGCTACATTGGGCTGGACCTGGAGGATGAAATTCACGACGTCCTGCTGGCGATGGGGGACTACTCGAGTGACCCGATTCACGTCGAGTGCTCCGACCTCGGCGGGTTCACGGCCATGTACGGCCACAACGGCGAGTACGAGCGTGGGCAGTTCGGGCGGCACCTGCAACTCGACGTCGCCTACCTGAGCCAGCTCGACTACCTCTGGTGGCAGGCGAGCCTCGCTAGCGGTCGCGTCAAGCGGAAAGGGCAGGTGTGCCCGGTCATCGACCTGGCAGCTACCGTCGCCCACGAGCTGGTGCACGCGCTGGGGTATGCGTCGGGCGACACGGCGGGTCTGGGTTTTTCATCATACGAGATCGAGAACTACCTCCGCTACCACCTGTCGAGACGGTACTGTGTGCTCGGCTGGGGATGCTGCAACTGGGCGCAGGTGGACAGCGCGGGGACGTGGTGCGAGAACTTTGACTGTCTCGTGGGCGACTCGCGCTTCAATTCCGACACGTACAGGATTGACCTCGGTCGATGGTACGATCCCGGGATCGAGGATGAGTCCTCGGTCGGCAGGAACAACGTGTGCGTGGGAACCGGCCCGTGCGACCACTAGCGCTCTCGTTGCTCCTGGCTTGCCCCTCGGGGACAGCGACGCCGGAGATCATACCTCTCGCCGACGCCTTCGGCCAGCGCTGCGACTTCGCTCTCGGCCATGACACCTGCCCCGGGAAGTGGGTGTGTCGGGAGAACCCCGACGACTACCCGTGGGGCTACTGCACGCTGGAATGTTCCACGAGTGAGGACTGTCCCGACTGCATGTATGACGATAGCCTTTTGAGTCCTTGTGCTCGCTGCGAGGCGGGGTTCTGCGGGACTCTCCCCTTCCCGGACAAGTGAACGTGTCAGCGCGCCGTGGGTGTGTGCCAAGGTGTTGCTAGCCCCGCTCCTCCTCGCCCGGCTGGCTGGTTGCGACGACTACCCGTCGGACCACAGCCTGTTTTACTGCCCGGACGCGCCGATGGAGGGAACGTGGCTCGACACTGGCGCCGGTTGCTCGATGGAAGTCGGCAAGGCATGTCGCATCGAGAGGTGCGAGGACAGCATCTGTGGCGGGGAAGACCGCGTCGCCTACTGCGTTAACTGCGAGGTCCTCGCCGAGTACTACCGGCGGGAGTGCGAGATCGCGCGCACCTGCGAGTGGAACGACGGGTACGTCGGGGGCGCCCCTTTGTGCCGGTTCGTGAAGCACTGAGACCGCGTAGCTGAGCCGGAGGCGACTCCGGGGCGGATCTCCGGATGCCCCCGCCCCTCCGCCCCCGCCCGCGGGGGAGGTGGGGGAGCGGCGCGGGCGACCTCGGCCGCGAGCGGGGGG
>CAYHRZ010000588.1:0-3490 GCA_964359125.1 uncultured Klebsiella sp.
TTCCGCATTCCGAATACTACGTGTCGCGACAGTGTTAACGCTTGGTGTCCGACATTCCCGTGACGCCTGCGGCCGTCGCGGCGGCCGGGTGCTGGCGCCGTTCACGGTGGCTCGCCCGGTGCGGCTGGCGGCCAACGACGGGGCGATCCCTGGGAACCCGGCGCTGGGATGAGGGCAGTGGCGGTGGACGCGTTGTCGCAGGGATCTCCGATCCGACTCTGGATTCTCGCGGGTTTGGTGGGGTACTACAACGGTGCGCTCCTTCCGCCGGTGCTCCGTGTTGGTGACCTCGCTCCTGGGACTCGCCGCCTGCTGGTACACCGAGGCGGAGTGGGAGGCGGCGCTCGCCGAGGGGACGGGGGGCGACGGGGACGCGGACCCTTTCGGCGACGCCGATGCTGATGCTGATGCTGATGGCGACAGCGACAGTGACACCGACCCGGACTCTGCGGGTGACACGGACGCGGCGCCCAAGGTCGTCGGAGTCTCGCTGCGAGTTTCATCGGCCGAGATCGAGACACGGGAGGTCGTCGCTCTTACCGCTACCGCGTCATATGACGATGGTTCTAGCTCAGACGTCACGGAGGCGGCGGACTTCGATGTGGACGACGAGGACGTGCTCAAGATCTACGAGCGCGGAGTGGGGCAGCCCCTCATGGAGGGTCGTGTGACGGTGACGGCGAGCTTCGGCGGGTTCTCCTCGAGCGCGGGGGTGGTGGTGGCCCTCTCGCCGGCCGGGCCGGGCGACCTCGTCTTCAACGAGGTCTTGGCGGATACGCCGGCGGGTGGCGACCCGAATCGGGACGGGTCCAGCGATTCGGTAGAGGATGAGTTCATCGAGCTCGCGAACTACGCCGATGTCACGGTGGATCTCTCGGGTGCGACAATCGTTGAACAGGACTTTTTTGCGCTGCCGCGACATACGTTCGCAGAGGGAACGTTCTTGCGTGCGGGAGAAGCCATCGTCGTGTTCGGCGGCGGTTCGGTCGGGGCCCTCTCCGCGATGAACGTGAGTTTCGTCGTGTGCGTCAACGAGGATTCCGCACTTCAGTACGGTCTCTCGCTAGGTAACGAAGGCGAACTCGTGCTGCTCGTCGCCCCAGACGGCTCCACGACGCTGGCGGAGTTCGAGTACGGTGACGGCGCCAGCATTGACGCCCTGGTCGACATCAGCATGGTGCTCGAGCCAGACGTGTGGGGCGACCACTACACCTCGCATCGCTACGCCGACGGTGCGAGTACGGACTACTCTCCGGGTACTTTTTCCGATGGCAGCGCCTTTCCTGGTCCCGATGGCCGCTACCCCTGATGTCGATCATTGCTCAGGGGCACGCTCGTTGTTTGTGTCCCAAGCCTCTCTCCCCGACACCGCCGCGTGACTCTACTTCGGTAGCCGAGCCGTTCTTCGCCTTCGCCACCCGCCTTCGCCACCGACTGAAGTGCAGAGTGCCACCGTTTCCCGCCTTCCAACGCCCCGGGATCCGCCGATGACCCTCCTCCTCGCCACCCTCGCCCTCGCCGCGCCCACGTGGCCGGCCGTCTCCACGCCGCCGCCGCTCACCGGCGGCGGGGAGGGCGACGCCGCCGTGCTGGTGGGGGTGGAGGACTACGTCACCCTGCCGTCGGTCACCGGCGCCCGCGACAACGTGCTCGACTGGCAGGCGTGGTTGCTCGGCACCCGCGGCCTGCGTCCGGTGGCCATCGAGAAGCGGCTCGACGGCGACGCCGTCGACATCGGCATCCGCGAGGCGGCCAAGGCCGCCGTGGCCCGGGTGAAGCCGGGCGGCACGTTGTGGTTCGTGTACGTGGGCCACGGCGCGCCCGCCGACCAGGGCGCCGAGGCGCTCCTGGTGGGCGCCGACGCCCAGGGCACCCCCGACGGCATCCGCAACCGGAGCGTGCCGCTCTCCGAGGTGGAGGCCATCCTGGCCCAGGGCCCGCAGGCCCACACGGTGATCGTGCTCGACGCGTGTTTCTCGGGTCAGGGCAGCGACGGGCGCGACCTCGTGGGCGAGACCCTGGCCCCGGCGCGGGGCGTGCCCGAGGTGGTGGCGCCGGAGTCGATGACCACGCTGGTGGCCACCAGCGCCAACCAGTACGCGGGCCTGTTGCCGGGCACCGCCCGCCCGGCCTTCAGCTACCTGGTGCTCGGCGCGCTGCGCGGCTGGGCCGACGAAGACGGCAACGGGCTGGTCACCGCGCGCGAGGCGGGCGACTACGCCGCCGGGGCGCTGAAGCTCGTCGTCACCGGGCGACGGCAGGAGCCGCGGGTGAGCGGGGACGACAGCGTGGTGCTGGGGCAGGGGCGGGAACGGGGCCCGGACCTCCTGGCCATGGCCCGCGCCCCGGCGGCGCTCAACACCGGGTCGGCCACGGCGAACCTCGGGGGCAGCACCGACTTCGCCCGGGCCGCCGCCGTGGCGCAGGCGCGCGAGGAGGAGGCCCAGCGCATGATCGAGGAGGCCGCGCGGGCACGGGCGGCGGCGGAAGCGGCGCGGCGGCGGGGCCTCGACGAGGCGGCGATCAAGGTGCAAACGCAGGCGGCGGACGACTGGGCGGCGGTGCGCCCGTTGTTGACCGCCCACGCGGGCGTGGAGACAGCCACGGTGCTGGAGGCGTTCATCGCGCAGTACGACGGCGCCAGCGTGACGGTCGACGGGGTGACGGAGGCGGTGGACGTGGCGGAGGTCGCTGACGCGCGCACGGCCCTGGCCGAGCTGCGGCGTCGCATCGGCGACGAGGCCCTGGCGGCCCGGCGTCGCGAGGAGGTCGAGGCGCGGGCGCGGGAGGAGGAAGCAGCGCGGGCGCGGGAAGAAGCACGCCAGGCCGAGGACCGGGAGCGGGAGGCCGCGCGGGCGCGGGAGGTCGCGCGGGATGCCGAGGCCGAGCAGCGGCCGCCTGCCACGACCGAGCCGCTGCCTGCTCGGTCCACCTCCCAGGCCTCTGTCACCCGGCGCGAGGGCCCGTCGGCCAAGGTGCCGCTCCTGGTCACCGGCGGGATCGCCGCCGCTGGTGGTGCGGTGCTGTTGGTGGCGGCGTCCGCAGGCGAGGAGCAGGCCCTGTCCAACGCGTCCTCGGGCGCGGTCGACGAGGACGAGTCGGCCGCCCAACGCGAGACGGTCAACACGATGTACGGCGCCAGCTACGCGCTCCTCGGCGTGGGGGTGGTCCTCGGCGGCATCGGCCTGGCGGTGCCGGTCCACGGGGATGGTCTCGCGCTCGTGGTACGCGGCGACTGGTAGGGCGGCAACATGAACGTCAACCGGGGAGATCCCCGTCATCTCCTGGTTTGAGGTTGATGCCACCTGCGATCCCGCCGCGTATTGGCGAGGTGAGCGTCGGCGCGGAGCTTCCCCCCTCGCTCCTCGTTCTCTGCGGCTTTGCGGCTTGGCGTGAGACCGCGGGGCGAGCCGGATCAAGGCGCACCGGGGTGCAAACGCGTGCTGCCCCCATCCGGCTTCGCCACCTTCCCCCGCAAGCGGGGGAAGGC
>CAYHRZ010000589.1:0-3471 GCA_964359125.1 uncultured Klebsiella sp.
GGCCGGGCTCTCGACGCTCGCCTACGTCGTGGCGCTCGAGGAGATCTGCTACGCCGACGCCTCGGTGGGCGTGACGATGAGCGTCAACAACTCGCTGGTTTGTTGGCCGATCCTCGCCTTCGGCAGCGAGGCCCAGAAACAGCAGTACTTGCCCGACCTGGCGCAGGGCCGGAAGCTGGGCTGCTACGCCCTCACCGAGCCCAACGCCGGCAGCGACGCGGGCGCGCAGCGCACCCGCGCCACCCCGGCCGAGGGGGGCTACCGGCTCGACGGCAACAAGATCTGGATCACCAACGCCCCCCGGGCCCAGGTGTGCGTGGCCTACGGCAACCTCGCCCCGGAGGAGCGCCACCGCGGCGTGTGTGCCTTCATCCTCGAGTCCGACTGGAGCGGCTACAACGTCGGTAAGCCCGAGGACAAGCTCGGCATCACCTCCTCGGCCACCAGCGAGCTGAACTTCGACGCGCTCTTCGTGCCGGCCGCCAACTTGCTCGGGGCGGAGCGCAAGGGCTTCGGCATCGCGATGGCCACCCTCGACGGCGGCCGCATCGGCATCGCGGCGCAGGCCCTGGGCATCGCCCAGCGCGCCTTCGACCTCGCGGTGGCCTACGCCAAGCAACGCGAGGCTTTTGGCAAGCCCATCGCCGCCAACCAGGCGATCCAGTGGATGGTGGCCGACATGGCCACCCGCATCGAGGCCGCGCGGCTGCTCACCTGGCGCGCCGCCGTCTACAAGGACGGCAACGACCGCGCGCGCGCCTCGCACTACTGCTCGATGGCGAAACTCGCGGCGTCGGAGACGGCCAACTTCTGCGCCGACCGCGCGCTGCAGATCCACGGCGGCTACGGCTACTCCAAGGAGTACGAGGTGGAACGCCTGTTCCGCGACGCCCGGATCACCACGCTCTACGAGGGCACGAGCGAGATCCAGCGCCTGGTCATCGCCCGCAACTACCTCGGTTAGGGGAGGGGACACCCCATGGACCGTCGCTACCGCGTGCTCGTGGCCAAGCCTGGACTCGACGGTCACGACCGTGGGGCCAAGGTCGTGGCCCGGGGCCTGCGTGACGCCGGCATGGAGGTGATCTACACCGGCCTGCACCGCACGCCCGCCCAGATCGTCGCCGCCGCGGTCGACGAAGACGTCGACGTGGTGGGCCTCTCCGTGCTCTCGGGTGCCCACGATCGCCTCCTGCCCGAGGTGGTGGCGGGACTGCGGGCGGCCGGGCGAGGCGACGCGCTGGTCCTCGCCGGCGGCATCATCCCGGAGGCCGACGTGCCCGCGCTCCTGGGCGCGGGCGTGGCCATGGTATTCGGGCCGGGAACTCCGCTGGCGGAGGTCGTCGACTACATCCGCGCAAACGTTCGGCCGATCGACCCCTAGGGGCTTGCCGCGCTGCTCCCCCTGCTGTAAACAGGGGCTGGGAACACGCGCTTGAAGGGTGACTCCAACACCTCAGGCGGGGCGGGGCTTTGCCTGGCCCCGGCGTTGCACGCACGCACGGCGCGCGAGTTGCTGGGGGACCGCCCGCTGCCCGCGTTGCTACGCGTGCGTCCCGTGGTCTTCGTCCTCGGCCCCGCCGAGTCGGGCAAGAGCAGCGTGGCGGCCCGGTTGTTCTCCGCTCCGGACCCCCGCCGCTGCGACGCCGAGTGCCTTCGCCTGGCGCTGAACCGGGCGGCCCGCAACCGCAAGTGGTGCGCCGAGAACCTCGAGGCGCCCGGGCTCTGGCTCGACGCCGTGGACTGTCTGCACGGTCGATACGGCGCCATCGAGTTGCTGGGCCGGCTGCTCAGCGAGCGCGCCCGGGCCGGGCGGCGGACGGTCCTGTGCCAGGGCCCGGCCGACGCGAGCCTCTCGTTGTTGTACGGCAAGGTCGCGCCGGAGGTCGGGGCCTCGGTGCTGCTGCGCTTCCCCGTGGGGCGGGGCCGGAAGCGTTTCGTGGCGGACCGCTGCCGCGCACGCGGCATCGACCCCGCCCGCGCGGCCGGGGCCACCTCGCTGGAACCGTGGTCCTACGCGGCCGTGGAGCGTTTCCTGGATCGACTGGCGCCCCCCGCGTAGACCGGTCGCGCGCCCGGCACGGCGCCACGAGCCCGCGCGGCCGCGGTGCCGGCTACTGCTCGTGCTCGTCGCGCTGCATGTAGCCGAGGCTCTCCAGCGCCTCCATCGCGTCGTCGTCCACCGCGCCGGCCACCTCGGGGGCGTCGACGTTGTCGGCCGGGATGAGGATCCAGCCGCGCTCGACGCTGTACCGGGTCTCGCCGCTGCCGCGGTCCGGCTTGGCCATGCTGGTCTTGGCGGTGCCCATCACCAGCTCGCCGCCGGGGCAGGGATCCGCCTCGCACTGGATCCACCAGGTGTGCGTCGGCGCCTTGGGCCCGGGCTCGTAGGTGACGACCAGCCGGTCGGCCGACACCGTCACCTTGCCCACGTCCTCCGGCGTGACCGGCGGCCGCTCGCCCCACTCGACGTTGGAACGCACCTTGGCGTTCCACTCGGGGTCGAGGATGCCGGCGTTGAAGATCGGCGACTCGAAGGTCACCACCGTGGTGGTCACCCCGGTCGGCACGCGGATGCGCCACCCGCGCTTCACGGGCCAGCCCGTCGCCGCGCCCAGGGGGTCGCGCATCGGCCCCACGGGGCTGTCGTCCTTGGCCTTGAACAGGTTGTTGTCTTCAGCAAAGTCGGCGTTGAGGTCGTAGAGTTCCTCTCGGCCGCTCGATGTGTGCAGGATGTACTTCATCCCGTTGTACACCACGCCCCAGCGGTCGCGCTCGTAGCGCATGTGCCCGAGGGGGAGGGGACGAGCCACCAGGGCGGCGCCCAGCGCCTCCAACTCCGCCGCGCGTGACTTGTCGACGAAGGCGCGCAGCGACATGCCGTCGCTCTCCGGGCGCCTCTCGGGCGGGACGCCGAGGAAGTCGAAGATCGTCGGGGCGATGTCGGCCAGCGAAACCGGGTGGGCGACCCGGGGCGCACCCTGCCAACCCCCGGGGGGACGGATCGCCAACTCCGCGTGGACGAGTTCGTTGTAGAGCGAGTGGTTGTGCTCGAAACCGTCGTGGTCCCAGAACTCCTCGCCGTGGTCGGTGTGGACGACGGTGAGCGTCTGGCCCGGTAGCTGCTCCACGGCGGCAAGCAGTCGCGACACCTGCCGCGCCGTGTAGGCCACCTCCGCGTCGTAGGCGGCGCGAATCCAGCGCTTGCCGGCGTCGCTGAGGTCGCGCTTGCGGTCGAGGTTGATGATCTGCCAGCGGTTGAACTTCGCGGCCACTTCCTTGGGCCGCTTCTTCCCTTCCTGGAACTTGTCGGCCCAGTCGGGCGGCGCGTTGTAGAAGGTGTGCGGGTCCATGAAGTGGACGAAGAGGAAGGCGTCTTCTTCCTGGTGATCCGCGAGCCAGAAGAGCGCGCGCTCGACCTCGTCGTCGCCGCGGGCGCCGTTCTCGTACTCCCAGTGGTCCATGCCGCGG
>CAYHRZ010000590.1:0-3459 GCA_964359125.1 uncultured Klebsiella sp.
CCCGCCCGACGACCCGCCCCCGCCGAGTGGAAAGACGGGCTTCGCGAACTGGAGGCCGGCCGCACGGCGTCCACGCTGGCCACCCTTCGTCGCGACACCTGGCCGCGCGAGGTCGAGCGCGCCTGGGGCGGGCGGCTGGCAGCGACCGGGGAAACGTGATTCGTGATGTTTGTCGTCCTCTTTCGGTGAGCCCCCGGGGTCACTGGCTGAAGTGCACGTCGGCGGCGGGGTTCTGGGAGCTAGCCACGCCGTTCCATCCCCTCCCCACGAGGCTGAGCCCGGCGCGGCCCCGTGGCGGGAGACTCTCGTGGGCGAGTCCGTTGCGTTGGTGTCGATGGGCGTCGCCGACCTGGTTCGCCTGGGCGCGGACCAGCTCCCGGCGGTTGCCCAGAACCCCCCGACCTGGTTCGCGTGGGCGCGCCGGACTTCCCGCCGCGGGGCCGGACCTCCCGCCGGGCCCCCGCGCGGCCGAACTGGCGGCGAAGATCGAGGACGAGGAACGGCCCGATCCCGCTCGCGGGTTTGTCCCGGCGTTCACCGGTCCTGTGGGGCTAGCACCCTGTCCCAGTTCCCTCGCATCCGCGCCGAGAGCGAGGCCACCCGGGCGTCCACCTGGGTTCTCGTGTGCTCGCCGCGGGGAAGCCCCAGCAAGAGGCGCGCGTCGTCGAGGTCCCGGGGCCCGCCGGCGTACAGCTTGAGTAGCACCAGGTCGGCTACCTCGGGCAGGCACACCGCCACGCCGTCGACGCGGCACGTCGCCACTGCGCGCTCCACGATGCCGCGCTGCCAGGCCGGTGAGGCACCCACGATGATGTCGACCGGCTCGTCGGCATCCGGGTCCACCCGGATGACGCCCGCCAGCGGGTCGTCGATGTCGCCCACGCGCACCTCCACCACGTGGCCGAGGGCGCGCAGTGCTGCCCACGAGCCGTCTCGGAGCAGCGAGGCGTCGAGCGCCAGGAAGTCCACGTCGGCCGAGGCCCGAGCGGCACCGTGGGCCGACATCGCGACCGCGCCGATGAGCACGGGTGACACGCCCGCTGCCCGGAGGTGCGCTACGACCGTCGCGACTCGACCCACGCCAACTCCTCGTCGAAGAACGAGCACGGAGCGCGCCCCACCTGGGCCAGGGCCCGCAGTTCGCGGCGGGCGGTCGCGAGGTCGAGCCCCTGCGCCGAGGCGTAGGCCTCCACGGTGCGCCGCCCCAGCCGGAGCGTCAGCGCGACGTTGGCCTCGGGGCTGCGGCCGAGCGCCTGGGCGCGTACGGTCTCGGCGTGTTCGCGGGTGGCACGCACGCGCAGATTGTAGCCACCGGGGGGCGGCTTGTCCCCCTCCGGTCGCCCCGCCCTCCTGGCGGCCGCCCCCCCGGGGCGCCGGGCTGTCGCTGCCGCGTTTCGGCGACGCGGCGCCGTGGCGCGGGGGCCTCCGCTCCATCCCTGCCGCGCGCCGGGGGATAACCTCGCCCCTTGCGACCCCTCTGGCCCCTCGCCGCGCTGCTCGCCCTCGCGGGGGCCGCCATCGTGGTGTGGCCGGCGGCGAGTAGCTGGAACGACACCATCGTGTGCGGCTGGGTCCACCCCGACTGCCTCGGCAACCACTGGCTCCTGGTGTGGGTGGCGGAGCAGGCGGCGGGGTTGTCGTCACTCGTCCACAACGACCGCTACTACTGGCCGGTGGGCGACGCGCCCTGGCTCGCCGGCAACGGCAGCGACGGTTTCCTCTACCTGCCCTGGCACCTGCTTTTCGGTTGGCCCCGGGCATCGACCGCCCACGTGCTCACCATCCTCACCCTCGACGGCCTCGGCGCCTACGCCCTCGCCCGCGCCCTCGGCGCCAGCCCCTGGGCGGCCCTCGCCGCGGCGCCGGCGGCGGCCACGATGGTGTACGGCGCCCACGAGCTGGGCGCGGGGCGCTTCTCCCAGGCCAACTTCGGCTTCCTCGCCCTGTTCCTCGCCGCGTGGTTGAAGTTCGTCCAGGAGGGCAGCCGCCGGTGGGCGCTCTTGTCGGCGGTGGCGCTGGCGGCCACCTCGGCGTTGTACTGGTACTACGGCTTCTTCGGGGTGATCGCGGGGGCGGTGATCCTGCTGTTCCGCCGCCCCTCGCCGTCGCGACTCGCGGAGTTCGCCGCCGCCTACGTGGGGCTGGTGGGGCCGCTGCTCTACGTGTTCGCGCGGCACTACGTGGAGATCCCCGGCACCAGCGAGAGCACCTTCCCCCACCCCGAGGTGCAGGGCGACTCCTGCTGGCCGGCTGTCCCCTTCCTGGTGGGCGGCGGCCGCCACGCCGGGCGGGCGCTGCCGCTCACCACCACCGTGCTCGCGGCGGCGGCGCTGTTCGTCCGTCGTGACCGTGCTACGCTCTCGATCGCGGCGGTGTCGCTGGTGTTCGTGGCGCTGATGGTCGGCCCGATGTGGCCCGGCGGCCCCTACGAAACACTCTACGGCCTCGCCGCCCCGCTACGCCGCTTCTGGTGGCCCTACCGGCACGTGGTGGTCGTCAACCTCGCCTGGATCGCGCTGGCCGCCGTCGCCACCGACGCCCTCTTACGACGGTTCCGCTACCCGCGGGTGCTCGCCACTGTGATCGCGCTGTCGATCCCCCTGCAACTGGAACTGGCGCGTTCCCCCTTCCACGCCACCTGGTCCTTCGCGCGGGTGCCCACCGAGTTCTACCCGAAGCTGCGGGACCTGCCGGGGTCGGTGCTCATGGAACTCCCCATCACCGGCGACATCGTCGCCACGCAGTCCACGCTCGCCTACCAGCTCGAGCACGGCAAGACCCTGCTCAACGGCCACGCCCTGTGGGTGGAGCGGGTGCGTCCGGCGGCGTGGGACAGCTTCGTGTCCGCCAACAGCTTCCTCGTGGCCTGCCAGCGCCTGGAGCGGGGCGACTCGGGCACGACCTTCGCCTTCGACGCGGCCGACATCGTCTCGCTGCGCGAGGGTGGCCTCGGCGTGATCACGCTGAACCGGGAGTACTTCCCGGTGGCCTTCAACGAGCTGGTGAAGGTTTACGACACTGTGCTCACCGCGCTCTTCGGCGAGCCGGCCGTCACCGGGCTGCGCGCCGCCGCGTGGGACACCTCCCGCTACACCGGGGTGTCCACCGTCGAGCACCGCGCCGCGCCGTGGCCGGGGAACCTCCCGCACGGCGGGCCCACCTTGCCCATCCAGTCGCCTCGCCCGCCGTCGTTGGCCTTCGAGATGCCGGGCCCGGAGAAGGTGCCGCCGCGGCGGTAGCGGCGGGGGTTGGGTGCGACCACGGCAGCGGGCAGGTGCCTCCACCCTCGCCTTCCCCCGCCCGCGGGGGAAGGTGGCGAAGCCGGAAGGGGGCCGCACGAGATTATACGAATATAACCTAGTTAGTGTCGTCTCCTGTCGACGATCAGTCGCGCTACTGGGTGGTGATCTCCGGATGCCCCCTCCCGGCCTCCCCCGCAAGCAGGGGAGGAGGGGGAGG
>CAYHRZ010000591.1:0-3447 GCA_964359125.1 uncultured Klebsiella sp.
GAGCTACCGGGGCCCCGCGCCCACGGCGCCCGCGTCACCGCGCAACGGCAACACCGACACGCCGACGGACACCGACACCGGCGGCGACCCGGACCCCGGCGACACCGGCGACGGCGACGACGGCGGCTGCGACTGCAACCACGCCCCTGGCCTGGCCCCGGTACTCCCGGCCCTGGCCCTGCTCCTGGCGCGGAGGCGGCGGTGATCATCCTCCTGCTGGCGTGCGACGGTAGTGGCGACAGCGGCCCGGCGCCCGACGACGTGCCGGTGAAGGTGACGCTTGTGTCGCCCACCGCCGACGAGGTGTCCGACGAGTGCGGCGACGTGTGTTTCGAGGTGGCGGTCACCGAGCACGGGCAGCCGCTGACCGGCGCCGAGGTGGACCTCGAACTGTACGAGTGGGGCTACGCCTTCGCGGACCTCGTCACGCGCGACGACGGCATCGCGTCGTTCTGTACCCAGGGCATCCCGGCCGGCACCCACGACCTCGTGGTCGCCGCCACCCACGAGCGCTACCCAGGGGAAACCTTCTCTTCCCCGGGCTCCCTCACCGTCGCTCCCTTCGGCCACGCCATGGGCTTCGACCGTCCCACCGGCACCTACCCGTCTGTCCCCTACGTCCCGGAGTTCGTGGACTACCCCGAGAACCCCGCGCTGCCGCCCACCGGCACCGAGGAAGACTTCGACGGCGTGGGCACCATCCTCGCCTCGGTGGCCACCGACGGCGAGGACTACTACATGTGGTACGCCGGGCAGCAGGTGCTCGGCGGGGACTACCTGATCGGCGCCGCCTCGTCGCCCGACGGCCTGCGCTGGACGCGGCTGGGGATGGGCGAGGCCAGCGAGCCCAGCGGCATCGAGGGCGACTGGAAGGCCTACTCCACCAACTCGCCGTTTCTCATGCTCGACGGCAGCGAGTGGCGGCTCTACTACACCGGCCGCCGCACCGAGGACGGCGACCTGAGCATCGGCCTGGCCACGTCGACGCAGTACCAGAGCGCGCACGGTAGCCCCGGCGACGCGTTCCTGGTTTCGGACCTGCTCCCCATCGAGCGCGGCGGCGACAATCCCGTGCTGGACCACATCGACGACGAGGAGTTGTGGGGCGGCAACGCCGTGGCCCACCCCTCGGTGGTGAAGAACCCGCAGGGTTTCTACGAGATGTGGTACTCCACCGCCCGGCACCGCGTGGGGTACGCCCTCTCCCCCGACGGCGTCGACTGGACGCACTACTGCAACAACCCGGTGTTCGAGGGCGAGGGCGAGCTCGGTCACTGGGAAGCCGGGCGGGTGAAGTCCACCGAGGTGGCCATGCTCGGCAACGCCTACGTGATGACCTACACCGGGGGCGACACCGGCTTCTTCCAGGTGGGCTGGGCGATGAGTATCGACGGCCTGCACTGGACCCGGCTCGACGAGCCCATCTTCCCCAGCGACCCCGACTCCGACTGGAAGAACGCGAGCACGCTGGGCGCCTCGCTCCTGGTCGACGAGGAAGCGGGGCTACTGCGGGCTTGGTACTCCGGCACCTACAGCGGCGGCGGCAACGCCGGCAGCGCCATCGGCTACGCCGAAGCCGAACTTCCCACCTCGATGCCGTGAGAAGCCGATGATCCTGTTCCTGCTTGGCTGTCCCCCGCCCGAGAAAGACGGTCCGGCCACCCCCGACGCGGGGCCTGTCGCCTACACCATCGAGGAGGTGGCCCACGGCAGCGTCGCCGACTTCGACCGGCCCTACCTGTCCGCCGTGGCCTCGAGCAACGGCTACACCTACCTGATGGAGAAGCCGCCCGACGCCGGCGGCGGCTCGCTCACCTTCCGTTACCTGCTCGACACCTACGTTTCTCCCGAGGGCGAGTGGTGCGTGGAGGGCACGGTGGAAGACGGCGTGTGCCACGGCACGAGTTGGACCAGCGGCCTCATCACCACCGAGAAACCCACCTCGAACTTCTGCATCGACGACGCCAAGGGACGGATGTTCCTCGTCAAAGACAAGGGCGACCGCGTGGAGGTGGTCGACGTGGAGATGGAGGGGGACCAGGCCTACACCTACAACAGCGCCTACTTCACCATGGTGCTCCCGGCGGAGCTCGTCGCCCGGGGCCAGCACCTCGGCCCCTGCGTGTACACCGGCAACGGCGACGAGCTGTTGCTCACCGCTCGCGACGGCGCCGAGGCCAGCGGCCTGGCGGTGGTGAGCGCCTCGGACCGCGACGCGGTGTTGCTGCGGACGATGGACGTGAACCTCGGTGTCACCCGCGCTTTCTCGGTCGACGACGGTTTGACGGCGGTGTTGGTCGACGACACCGGCGCCCTCGTGGGCATCGACATCGCCCACCTCGAGGTGCGGTGGACCGCCACCGCCTCGGCGCCGGTGGTCCACGCCGACGGCGACAGCGACAACGACCGGGTGTACGTGGCGCTGGGCACCGCGGGCGCCGCCTTCCTCGACACCACCGCCGCCGACCAGGGCTTTGCCGACATCGAGGTCGATGGCGACGTGCGCTGGGCCTACGCCGACACCCACCGGGGGACGGCCTGGTTCGTGGCGCTGGGCACCGACGGCGGCTGGACAGCTTCCTTGTGGCAAGGCGGCAAGGTCGTCTCCGCGGTGCCCATCGAGGGCGAGGTGGTCGACGTGGCCCGCCCCGGCACCATGGGGGACCTGACGGTGTTCACCACCGGCACCACCGGCCTCGACTACGTGGTGCTGGGCGAGAAGCCGGAGGCCGAGGAGCCGCTGCCGCCCTTGCAGATCTTCCTGTTCACCACCATCGAGGAGCCGTCTGACAGCAACCTCACCGACCCCTGCACCGGGGAGGGCGAGAGCTTCGAGAAGGAGTTGGCGCTGGTGCAGGCCAATGCCACGGTCTTGTCGTCGCTCGGTGTGCCGGTGGCCATGGCCATCACCGACAACTTCGCGGAGAAGGCGGAGGAGTGCGGCGTCGCGGGCGACATCTACCCCTGGCTCCAAGACACCGCCGGCTTCGAGCTCGGCGTGATGTTGCACAATCGCCCCTGCTACCACTGCTCCAGCGGCGACAACCTGCCCAGCGACACCAACGGCGACGGCGAGCCCGACGACGACGGGGTGAAGTCGAACCCCGACTACTGCGGCGCCGACGACCCGAACTACATCAACGCCAGCTCGGCCGCAGCGTGTTTCCCCGACGACCCGGAGTACTGCCCGCTCGGCGACTGGGACTGCTACTACAGCTTCCTCCAGCCCCGGGCTGAGATCGCCGACCGCAACATCCCCGGCGGCGCCGACTTCATCGTGGGCGCGGATCGCCACGGCATGTGGGACTACGACTGGTTGCAATTCTACCAGGACGTGGAGCGCGAGGCGCACGGTCGAACGGGCTTCCCCATGACGATGTTCGCCGGCACCTGGGCCTACAACAACATCGACTACGACGACCCCCGCGGCAAGAACCCCACCCCCTG
>CAYHRZ010000592.1:0-3439 GCA_964359125.1 uncultured Klebsiella sp.
CAGGTGAAGCACCTCGGCGGCAAGATCGTCCGCCAGTTCGCCGTGCTCGGCGAGAGCTACGCCCAACTGGTGCTGGGCATCGAACGCCCGCGAGTGGGGCTCCTGGCCAACGGCGAGGAGCGCGGCAAGGGCAACACACAGGTGCGCGCCGCGTTCCCCGAGATCGAGGCGCTCGACCTCGCCTTCGTCGGCAACGTCGAGCCGCTTGGCGCCCTGCGCGGCGAGTGCGACGTGCTGGTGTGCGACGGTTTCGTCGGCAACGTGATGCTCAAGACCGTCGAGGGCACGGTCGAGGTCGTCGGGCACGTGCTGAAAGACGAGCTCCGGCGGCGACCCGACGGCCTGCTCGGGCGCTGGCTGATGCAGGGCGCGTTCCGGCGCTTCCGGCAGCGCACCGCTTACGACTCCGTCGGCGGCGCGATCCTGCTCGGGGTCAACGGCGTGGCGGTGGTCGGCCACGGGCGCGCCGACGCCCGCGCGGTCGCCAGCGCCATCCGCTACGCGCGCAACTGCAACACGGCGGGTCTGGTGGCCGGCGTGCGGGCCCGGGCTGTGGAGCGGCTGGCGGCCGACGCGTCGTAGGTGCCTGCGCGGTCGCGCGGTTCCCCTTTCTTACTGGCGGGTCGGAAGAGGCGACGATAGTGCGGGGCCCGTTCCAAGGACCGTCCCATGGCCAACGAAGAAACTATCAGCCGCGCCCGCGCCCTGATCGCCGAGTCGCTGGGGGTGAACCCCGCCGAGGTCGTTCCGAGCGCCTCCTTCATCGACGACCTGGGCGCCGACAGCCTCGACATCGTCGAGCTGGTGATGGCCATCGAGAAGGAGTTCAGCATCGAGATCCCCGACGACGACGCCGAGAAGATCTCCACGGTGCAGGACGCCATCGACTATATCCACAACAAGGCCCAGTAAAACTCCGTGACACGTCGGGTGGTCGTTACCGGCCTTGGGTCGGTGACGCCGTGCGGAAACGACGTACCGTCGACCTGGGCGTCGATGGTCGCCGGCCGGTCGGGCGTCGCGACAGTCGCGAAGTTCGACGCGTCGGGCATGCCCGTGCGCATCGCCGCCGAGGTGAAGGGCTTCACCCCCGAGCCGCGCATCGACCGCAAGTTGGCCCGGCGGCTCGACCTCTTCGCGCAGTACGCGATGTTCGCCGCCGACGAGGCCCTTGGCGACGCCGGCTTGGCCCCCGCCGAGGGAGACCCCCGCCTGGGCGTGTACGTGGGCACCGGGATCGGCGGGTTGCAGGAGATCGTCACCGGCAGCCGGCTCTTCGACGCGGAGGGCTGGAAGGGCCTGTCGCCCTTCTTCATCCCGCGCGCGTTGACCAACCTCGCCGGGGGCCAGATTGCCATCCGCTACGGCGCCCAGGGCCCCGCGCTCTGTGTCACCACCGCCTGCGCCACCGGCAACCACGCCATCGGTGAGGCTTGGCGCGCCATCCAGAACGACGATGCCGACGTGATCATCGCGGGTGGCTGCGAGGCGGCCATCTCCCCGGTGGGGCTGGCCGGCTTCATGGCGATGCGCGCGCTGTCCAAGCGCAACGACGATCCCTCGAGTGCCAGCCGTCCCTTCGACGTGGACCGCGACGGCTTCGTGATGGGCGAGGGGGCGGGCATCCTGGTGGTCGAGGCGCTGGACCACGCCCTGGCCCGCGGCGCCAGGATCTACGCTGAACTGGTGGGCTACGCCCTGAACAACGACGCCTACCACGACACCGCGCCCTCGCCCGGTGGTGCCGGCGCCGCGCGGTGCATGCAGCTCGCGCTGAAGTCGGCCAGGGTGGGCCCGGATCAGGTCGACTACATCAACGCCCACGGCACCAGCACCCCGCAGAACGACGTCAGCGAGACCGCAGCGGTGAAGGCGGTCTTCGGGGACCGTGCCCGGTCGTTGCCGGTGAGCTCCACCAAGGGGGTCACCGGTCACCTGCTCGGCGCGGCAGGCGGGGTGGAGGCCGTGGCCAGCGTCATGGCCATCCACACCGGCATCGTGCCGCCCACCGCGAACCTGCGGAACCCGGACCCGGCCTGCGACCTGGACTACGTCCCCGGTGCCGCCCGTGAGCTTCACCCGCGCACGGTGCTGTCCAACAGCTTCGGTTTCGGCGGCGTCAACGCCGCGCTCGTTTTCCGCCGTTTCGACGGCTAGAGCACCAGCTTCCCCGCCCACACGTCGGGGGCGAAGTAGCTCACCACGAGGTCGGCGCCGGCCCGGCGGATCGACACCAGCGTCTCCCTCGCGGCCCGCTGCCGGTCGATGCGGCCCGCCCGCGCGGCCTCGGCCACCATCGCGTACTCGCCCGACACCTGGTAGGCCACGATGGGCACGTCCCAGCGGGCGCGGGCGGCGGCGATCAGGTCGAGGTTCGTGAGCGCGGGCTTCATCATCAGCATGTCGGCGCCCTCCGCGATGTCGGCGGCCATCTCCCGCATCGCCTCCCGCCCGTTGGCGGGGTTCATCTGGTAGCCGCGCCGGTCGCCGTGCTGGGGCGCACTGTCGGCCGCGTGCCGGAAGGGGCCGTACATCGCCGAGGCCATCTTGGCGGCGTACGACAGCACGAGGGTGTCGCCCAGCCCGTCGCGCTCCAGGGCGGCGCGGATCGCGGCGACCCGGCCGTCCATCATGTCGCTGGGCGCCACGACCTCGGCGCCCGAGGCCGCCAGCGCCACCGCCATCTCCGCGAGCACCTCGACGGTGCTGTCGTTGTCGACCCCGCCCGGGCGTCCGTGGTGGCCCTCGCGCCACAGGCCGCAGTGCCCGTCGGCGGTGTAGGAGCACAGGCAGACGTCGGCCATCCGCACCAGCCCCGTGCCCTCGCAGGCCCGCACCGCCTGGCAGGCGAGGCTGCTTCCCTCGGTGGCCCTGGCCAGCCCCTTCTCGCTGGGCACGGCGAACAGCATGATCGCCTCGGCGCCCCCGTCGCGGGCGCGCTGTGCTTCCTCGCGCAGGGTGTCGCAGGAAAGTTGCCAGAGCCCGCTGTTCTCGGGGAGTTCCCGCCGCACCCCGCTGCCCTCCACCACGAAGTAGGCCGGCACCAGCGCCCGCGCGGGCACGTCGGTCTCGGTGAAGAGGCGCAGCAGCGACTCGGTGCGGCGGAAACGCCGGTTACGAAGCATGCAGCGACTCCAGGTTGAAGGCCTCCGGGGCCAGCGCACCCAGTCGCCGCGCGGCCACGATGGTGGAACGGCCGTGGCAGAGCACGCGCTGGGCTCGGCTGATGGCGCCGTGGGCCAGGCGCTCGAAGTTCGCGACGGCCGACGGGCTGGCGAACAGGACCGCGAACTCGCCCTCGAGCGCGGCCAGCGCCTCGGGCGCCAACGAGTCGGGACAGGTGGTACGGTGCGTAGCGACGGCGTGCAAGTCGGGCCAGCGCGCGGCGTGGTGCACGCCGAGGTCCGAGGTCAACAAGACCGCCTCCGCCGGCTCCACG
>CAYHRZ010000593.1:0-3431 GCA_964359125.1 uncultured Klebsiella sp.
CATCGACCTCTACGAGATCAACGAGGCCTTCGCGGCGCAGGCGGTCTACTGCGTCCGAGAGCTGGGCATCGACCCGGCCAAGGTCAATGTCAACGGGGGCGCCATCGCGCTGGGGCACCCGCTGGGTTGCACCGGCGCTCGCCAGATGGCCACCTTGCTGCACGAGATGAAACGACAGGGGGCCCGCTACGGCGTCATCTCGATGTGCATCGGCGGTGGCATGGGGGCAGCGGCCGTCGTGGAGCGGCGCGAGGCCTAGGTCACCCGCGGCGGGCCGTCCTGGCGGCCTCAGGGTGCCTGCGCCCGCCGCGCCTGCTTCGCGCGGTACAGCGCGGCGTCGGCGGCCGCGACCAGCGCGTCGAAGCCGCGCGCCTCCCTCGGGTGCACGGCCGCCCCCGCGCTGACGCGGATGGGCGGGGTCTCGGTCTGCGCCGCCACGGCGGCGTGCACTCGCGCGGCCGCGGCCTCTGCGCCCGCGAGGTCCGTCCCGGCGAGCACGACCGCGAACTCGTCCCCGCCGATGCGGGCGACCAGGTTGCCGCCCGCGGCCTGCAAGGCTTCCGCCACGCGACAGATCACGCGGTTGCCGGCGGGGTGCCCCAGTTCATCGTTGACCTGTTTGAGGCCATCCACGTCGAGCAACACCAGGGCGACGGTGCTGCGCCGGGCATCGGCGAGTCGTAGCTCCCGTGCGAGTGCGACCACGAAGGCCCGGTAGTTGGCCAGGCCGGTGAGCCCGTCACACGACGAGAGCCGCCCGAGTTGGGCCTCGATGGCCCGCCGCTCCGCCACCGCCGCGCTGAGGGTGAGCGTCATCACCGAGACCACCGCGATGAACGACTGGAGCAGGAGGAGTGCCTCACCGGGCGTCGCGCGGGCGAATGGCCCGTTGCCGTCCAGCGTCCCGACCAGCGCGGCGCCCGACAAGGCCGCGGTCGCGGTGGCCGCCTCCCGCGGGCCGAAGCGCACGCCCGCCCAGGTCAGGAAAGGGATGCACACGAACTCCAAGGCGTGGTCGTCGCTGCCCAGCAATCCGGAGCCACCGAAGACCAGCCACGCCGCCACGGACAAGCCGGAGGCCAGCGCCACCCCCTCCAGCGCCGCCAGGAGCCGCCATCCTCCAGCGGGGGTCGTCGCCCAGGCCACGACCAGCGGGGTGACGACCAGCGCCCCCGACAGGTCGCCGAGCCACCACGTCGTCCACACGGCGGGGAGGGCGTTGGCGCTGAGCAGCCCGCCGGCCCAGAGCGCCGCCACCCCCACGCTGGCGCTCAGCGTGGTGGCCCCGGCGCCTCCGAGGAGGGCGAATCGCAGCAGGTCGGCGGGGCGTTCCA
Source organism: uncultured Klebsiella sp. (assembly GCA_964359125.1). Classification (GTDB taxonomy): domain Bacteria; phylum Myxococcota_A; class UBA796; order UBA796; family SXON01; genus SXON01. Next base: position 1,335 of record CAYHRZ010000593.1, read on the forward strand.
GGAAGTGGCGCTGACCGGCGAAGCGTCCGGTCAGCCACGCGGCGGCCAACGCCTCCAGGGTGTTGCCGCCGGCGATGCCGAGCGACGTCACCACCGTGCCCGCGGTGAGCAGGTTCACCACGAACGCCCCGATGAAGACGCCGGGCCACAGCGCTCTCCCGCCGAGGATCAATGCCGACATCGCGATGCCGCTGGGGGGCCACACCGCCGTGGCGCTCTCGTTGACGAACGCAAGCGACAGGCCAAGCTTGCCGGTGAGCACGTAGGCCACCGCGACAACCGCGACCGCGACGAGCCTTGGAGCCCTACTCACCCCGCGATGGTACCGTACTGGCGCGCGGTCGCGAGCAAGTGGGCTCCTGGCGGTGACGACGACTACGGGCGAGGCGGCGGCGTTGGCTGTCGAGCGTCGGCCAGGGAATCCCGCGCGACTTGCCATGCGGCGGCGGCGGAGGCAGGTTGTCGGTGATGTTCGCTGCCCTGCTCGCTTCCGCCCTGACCGCCACTGCGGGGGAGTGTCCCGCGGCACCCCTGTTGCGCGACCCCGACGACCACGTGACCGCCCTCTCCCAGAACTTGAAGTTCATCGCCACCGGGGGACACAAGGTCGCGAGGGCGGAACTGCTGGCCGAGTACCTCGCCGTTCACCCGGAGGTGGACCTGCTGCTCTTGTCGGAGGCCCGGTCCCTGGGCCCGCTGCGGGCCGGACTCCGGGGCTGGTGCTTCTACACGCAGGTGGGTCACCCACTGGCGTACCGTTGGGCCGCGGGCGACCTCTCCCCCGGCGGCCTGGTGCTCGCCGTGCGGCAGCGGTCGTCGGGCGAACCGCGGCACCTCAGCGCGGAGGCGGGTCGGGTGTTCCGCGCCCGGCCGGTCACCCTCGCCGAGGGCTTCCTCGGGAAGATCGCGGGTTTCGAGAAGGGTTGGGCGGTCGCCCATGTGGACGGCACCTCGATGGTCTGGACCCACACCCAGGCCAGCTACGCGTCCTCGCCGCTGCGCGGCGCGGGGGGGCCCGGCGCGGGCCGCGAGGGGCAGTTCGCCGACCTCGCTGCCGACCTCGGCCACGCCGAACACCCGGTGCTGCTCACCGGGGATCTCAACGTGCTCGACGGCGCGCCGTCTCCCGACGGCGGCGTCCAGGCTGCCGGGCGGCGCGATGCCCGCACCCTCAGCGGCTTCTCCGCCCTCACCGGCATTCGCTTCGGCAGCGCCGGGGATCCCTGCCCCGGCGGCAGCTTCCTCGGCGCGCTGCGCGGCGTGGCCGACAGCGTCTTCGTCGGTGCCACCTTCGACCGCGTCGGCACCAACGGGGCCTTCGACGCCCAGCACGTCGGCGCGCAATTCGGGTGCGAGCGCATCGAGGGCGAGGGTCTCCGCCTCAGCGACCACCTCGGCGTGCGAATCCACGCGCCCTTCGGCGCCTCCCCGGTTTACACTCTCGGCCCATGATGCGCCTCGTTCTCTTCACCGCGTTGCTGGCCGGGTGTGCCCCGCCCGCGGAGGCTCCCGACGAGCTCGACGAACTCACGGGCTTCCTGTTCGAGCACTTTCTCGACGAGGATCCCGCCCTCCTCGAGGAGGGCGTGGCCAACCTCGACACCTGGCTCATCGACGGCATGGACGAGACCCGGGAAGGCTACGCCGTCGATAACGTCGGCACCGACACCATCGAGAGCCTGCCGAACGTCCACGCCAACATCGACGGCAACCTCGCCGGCGCGGCGGTCGGCTACCCCTCGATCTACAGTCCCCAGAAGTTGATCAGCACGACGATCACCACGCCGTCCACCGAGCTGTACCCCGACTCCTACACCGCCTTCGAGCGCGAGTACCTCTCCGACCCCGACTGTTTCATCGCCGACGAGTGCGAGCGGCTCGACACGACGATCGACAACGAGATCGACTACACGCTGATCCAAGTCGACGTGATGAGCCAGGTGCAGTACCGGCGGGTCGCGTTCGAGCGGGGCGACGTGATCGTGGAGCGCACGTGGCTCATCCGCGAGCCGGTGATCTCGGCCGACTGGATCGAACTCGACGCCCAGTTCTTCCTCTGGGTGCTCCTGCCCGACGAGGCGGGCAAGGCCCGCTCGT
>CAYHRZ010000594.1:0-3409 GCA_964359125.1 uncultured Klebsiella sp.
AGCGAGCGTGCGCGACACCGGATGTACGAGCAGTGGCACCCCCTGGGCACCATCGGCGTCATCACCGCCTTCAACTTCCCGAACGCGGTGTGGGCCTGGAACGCGATGATCGCGGCGGTGTGCGGCGACGCGGTGATCTGGAAACCTTCGCTCAAGGCACCCCTGGTGGGGCTTGCCACCCACATCGCCTGCGAGGAGGTCTTGCAGAAGCACGGCTGGAGCGGGCTATTCGGGCTCGTGGTCGGGCCCGACAAGACGGTCGGCGAGACGATGATTCGCGACCCCCGCCTCCCCCTCATCTCGGCGACGGGCTCCACCCGCATGGGCCGCCACGTGGGGCAGGTCGTGGCGGGCCGCTTGGGGCGGTCGCTCCTGGAGCTGGGTGGGAACAACGCGATCATCGTCGAGCCGAGCGCGGACCTCGACTTGGCCCTTCGCGGCATTCTCTTCGGCGCCGTGGGGACGGCGGGGCAGCGCTGCACCAGCACGCGGCGAGTCTTCTTGCACCGCTCCATCGCCGGCTCGTTCTCCGCCCGGCTGGCGGCGGCGTGGTCACAAGTTCGTATCGGCGATCCGCTCGCCGAGGGCACCCTCGTCGGACCGCTGATCGACGCCGGTGCGGTCACGATGTTCGAAGAGGCCGTCGCGGCCGCCGTGGCCCAGGGGGGCGAGGTGATTGCGGGGGGCAAGCGCGTGGACGCCCCCGGCCACTACGTCTTGCCCACCATCATCCGGGCGAAGGTGTCGATGCCCATCTGCAAGGAGGAGACGTTCGCGCCCATCCTCTACCTGTTCGAGTACGACGAGTTGACGGAGGCCATCGCCGCCCAGAACGACGTCGCGCAGGGCTTGTCGTCGGCGGTGTTCACCGACTCGTTCCGCTCCGCCGAGACCTTCCTGAGCACGGAGGGCTCGGACTGCGGGATTGCAAACGTGAACATCGGCACGTCGGGGGCGGAGATCGGCGGGGCCTTCGGGGGCGAGAAGGAGACGGGCGGCGGTCGCGAGGCGGGTAGCGACAGCTGGAAGGCCTACATGCGCCGCCAGACCTGCACGCTGAACTGGGGCCGGGACCTCCCGCTGGCCCAGGGGATCAGCTTCGACGTCTAGGGCTGCGGGCGGCGGCGGGACACGTCGGGGGCAACCTGCGACATGGCCGGGGCAAACGCGGGCCGCCGGCACGCGGAAAACGGCCCTTGCATCGATGGCACGCCAGTTGCAATGAAAGTGAGCCCCCCTGGAGCGCCCCATGTTCACCGAACTCATCCGCGAAGAAGAAGGCCAGTCGACCGTCGAGTACATGCTGCTGATCAGCGTGATCGTGATTGCCCTGGTCGCCGCCGCCTGGGTCTTCGTGCCCACCTTCGAGGAGGGCGTGAAGGACCTCGCCGGCGACGTCAAGCGCATCCTCAGCACCGGGAAGATCGGCAAGGCCGGCACTTCACGGTAGCCGCCTACACCTCCACCAGCGCCACGCCCCGCGCGACGGCCTCGTCGTCGGGGCGGCCCATCCATTCCGAGCGGTACCCCAGCGGCGAGCACACCGCCCGCAACCGACCAAGCTGGTGTTGGCTCGCTGCGTGGGTGTGACCGCACACCGAGAGCACCACGCGCTCGTCGGCTCGCGCCAACTCGCCCAGCGCCGCGTGACCGATGAAGGCCTGGCAGAAGCGCCACCCCGGGTGCGACTTGTGGAAAAGTTGCTCCCGGAACTGCACCATGTGCGTCACCACCGCGACGCGGTCGGCCTGGACTTCCGCCAGTTGTCCCGCCAGGCGGGCGCGGAGTTGCTCGGCCACCGCCGGGAAGGGGTCATCGCCGAAGCGCGCGTAAACGTGGTCCATCCACCGCAGGCCGCCGTAGGCCCCGGTGGCGTAAGCCTCCTCGGGAGCACCGAGTTCGACGTCGCGCATGGAGAGGTCCCACCACCCGAGCGTGCCGACGAAACCCAGGCCGCCGATGGTGACCGGCCCGCGGTCGAGGTCGTGGACACCCGCCTCGGCACAAATCGCGGGCAACACTTCGTCGAGGCGCTTCCACGCGTCGAGGCCGATGCGCACTTGCTCCGGCGGACTCCACACGTCGTGGTTGCCGGCGACGAACAGCACGTGCTCGGCACAGGGCCGCAGCGCGAGCATCGTCTCGAGGAAGGTGGTCAGCGACGTCGAGACGTCCCCCGCCACGATGAGTACATCAGCTTCCAACGACGTTACCTGGCGCACTAGCGCCTCGAGCGTGCGCGGCCCGTTCTTGTCGACGTGGATGTCGCTGGTCACGGCAATCCGCATCCCGGGCCCCGTAGCCGGTGCGGACTCGGGCGTCAGGCTCCCGCAAAAAGCCATTGCGAGGAAGGCGCCGCGGGAGTAATGTCCGCGCGCTTTCCGACCCCCACCTCAGCGGTTCCACCCGGAGTCCTCCATGCGCCTTTCGATCCTCGCCCTCCTCGCGGTCGGCTGCTTCCCCACGTCGGATGCCGACGACACGTCCGACAAGGGCCCCGCCGACACCGACACCGACACCGACACCGACACCGACGCGGACGCGGACGGCGACAGCGACGCCGACGCCGACGGCGACACCGCCCTGGTGTACCTGCTCGTCACCGGCTCCTGGTCGGTGCCCGAGGGCTCGTTCGAGGCGGCCGACATGGGCTACGCGGCGTGGTCGCCCATCACCGGCGACATCGTGTGCGACATCCGGTCGGACTACGACGCGGTGGGCCCGGGCCAGTCCGGCTGCCCCGACTGCGACTGGTCCTTCGAGGTGACTCCGAACCCGCGCCCGACCAGCGGCGACCTCTGCGCCGACATCTTCGCGCCCGGGTACACCTACTCCATGTTTACCTACTACGAGGCCGCCGACTTCTGGATCGGCGACGGCCGCATGGACGGCGTGGGCACCAACCCCGCCTACACGTACGTCGGCTCGCAGGAGTACTACCTCGGCCAGACCTTCTTCGTGCACTACACCTACAAGACCTACAACGGTTGGTACTTCCAGGCCTGGAACCTGCCCGAGTACGACTACTACCAGGTGTACGGCAACAGCGACGCGGCAAACTGGGGGCGGTTCCTCACCAGCGGCGGCAGCGCGATCTACTACTACTACTACTACTAGTAGCTAGGTGGCACCCGGCGAGCCCCCTCCCGGCAGCGGGAGGGGGCTCGTCGCTTTTTGGGTGACAGCACGGCGCCGCGGCGCTAACGTCTGGGCCCTCCGGAGTCCGAAGATGCGCGCGGCGTGGTTCAAGGTTCCCTTCTACACCCTGGGCGGGCTCTCGCTACTGGCCTGCTTCGGCGAGACGCCGGAGGAAGAGGAAGAAAAAGACCGGGATCCCTTCGGCGACGCCGACACCGACACCGACGCCGACACGGACGCGGACACCGACACAGACACGTTGACGGGTGAG
>CAYHRZ010000595.1:0-3399 GCA_964359125.1 uncultured Klebsiella sp.
TCAACAACATGCCCATCTCCCGCTTCCTCGAGTGGCTCGATGAAACGGGGAATACCCGCGCCTACATGGAAACGCTGACGAACGCGTTCAACCCGGGCGCCGTGGCGGGGCTGATGTGCCGGAACACCCTCTCGGTGGGCTACGACGGGCAACTCTACGACTGCGACTTCAACCAGATGCTCGAGATGCCCGTGGCGCCGAGGATGCACGTCCGCGACTTCGACCCTGCCGCGCTGGGGCCGGTCGTCACCGGCACGCACTGCTTCGGCTGCACGGCCGGCGCGGGGTCGTCGTGTGGCGGGGCCACCGCCTAGACCTCGCTCAACTCCAGGGCACCTGCGGCCCCGGCCCGGTAGGCAGGCGGAGCACCGACGGGTCGAAGGCCCGCGCGGCCGCCGCCCCGGCCTGGATCGCCGACTCCAGGCTGGCCGTGAAGTAGGGTGCGGCGCCGTTGATGCTCGTGGCAACGAAAACTGGCCCGTGGCGCGACTGCACGCGCAACGGCCCGTGCCGCACGACCTGGGTCGCGTCGCTCAGGCCGTGCACCACCACCCGGGACGGCTCGGGGAGGCTGGGATCGACGGATCGCTCGTCGTCCCACACGATCCGGGCCAGTTCCGCCGGGTCGTGATCCGCCGCCCGGCTGCCCAGGCGGGGGTGGCGAAAGTCGGTGTCGAGGCTCACCGACCCCACCACCACGCTCGACGTGGGTGCGCGCAAAAGCGGCCGGTACTGGTCGTGCTGCACGAGGATCGCGTGCCAGTGGCGACGCACGTTGTGGCCGCCGAGCGGCAAGTCACGGGGCAGCGGCTGGTCGAAGTGCCAGGTGACGCCGAGGTGCTCGTAGAGCGACTCGCCGAGGGTCGTCGACACGCTGGTGCCGTTGACCGCCAGGCCCTCGGCCACGGCGGGCTCGCTGGCGGCCAGCAGCGCGGCCAGCCCACGCGGCGGCACGGCGAGAAAGGCAGCGTCGTAGTTTGGTAGTGTCCCGGACGGGGTCCTGAGGCGCACGCCGCCACCCTGGCGCTCCACGCCGTCGACCCGGGTGCCGAGGCGCAGGCGCACGCCGTGCTGCGACAAGCCCCGCGCCCAGTGCTCCAGGAACCCCCCCGGGGCGTCGGGAGGCTGCCGGTTCCAGTACAACTGGCCACCACCACCCTTGATCACCGAGAGGACGTTGCCCCGGAGGCGGTGACACAACTCCCACATCGTCATCCGCAGGGTCCCCGCCACGCCGCCGAGCGCCGTGGCCCGCATCCAGTCCCGGCAACCGGCGCTCACCCGTCGTCGCTCCATCCACTCGCCCACCGAGACGTCGCGCAGGCGGCGGTCCCCCAGCCGGAACGCCGCGTAGGCGGCAGCGAGCTTGGCGAGGTCCCCCACGCGGCTGTCGCGCACGAAGGGGCGCAGCCAGTCGCGGCCTAGGTCGTGACGCGGCACGAAGTGGTCCTGCCACCGCGTGCCCAGCAACTCGAACAGCGCCGGGGCCGAGTGGTAGCTGGCCTGGAACACCTTGCAGGAGTTCTCGCTGAGGTAGAACCCCTGCTCGTCGCGCGCGGTGGACCACAGCCCGCCGAGCTTGTCTGCGCCCTCAAATAGTTCTACCTTGCGACCCGCTCGCGCGAGCAGCAGGGCACACGCGAGCCCGGCTGGGCCCGCGCCCACGACGGCGACGGCGCCACTAGCCGCGGAACACCTTCATCTCCGCGATCTTCACCGGGGTGAGCGGCTTGTCGTTCTGGTTCTTCGGCACACGCGCGATCCGCTGCACCACGTCGAGCCCGACCACCACCTTGCCAAATACCGCGTGCTTTCCGTCGAGCCAGGGCGTGGGCACCTCGGTGACGAAGAACTGCGAGCCCTGGGTGTTGGGCCCGGCGTTGGCCATGCTCAAGAGGCCGCCGGTGGTGTGCTTCAGGCGCAGCGCGCTGGCCTCGTCCTTCCAACGGTAGCCCGGGCCGCCGCGGCCGTCGCCCTGAGGATCGCCGCCCTGGATCATGAACTGCGGGATCACCCGGTGGAAGGTGGTGCCCGGGTAGAGCGGCTTCCTGGCGGTGACGCCGTTGGGATCCGTCCACTCCACCGTGCCCAGCACCAACGCCACGAAGTTGGCCACCGTGCGCGGGGCGTCCTGCTCGTAGAGCTCGCACTCGAAGTCGCCCATCGTCGTGCGGAAGAGCACTTTCAAGGTGCCTTCGCCGGGAACATCGACAGCGGGGGCGGGGGTATCGTTGGCTTGACCGAACACGTTGACTCCGATTGTGAGCGCCGGTCTAACGCAAAGCAAACGCCAGGGCGCGGCGGCGGGCGCAGGGGCCGCGCTACGATCAGTGCATGTGGTGGTTCCTTGCTTGTACGGCCGGTGACGGCGCGGGCGACGACCTGGACTGGGCGGTGCAGCCCGCCGACCTGGGCGCGCCCGTGGTGGACGGGAACGACTTCGACCCGGCGGACGGCGACGCGCTGGGGGCGGCGTTCGCGGAGCTTGTCCCCGGGCTGGGCGAGGGCTTCCCCACCTGGGAGGTCCCGCTCGCCGCCTGGGCGATGGCGATGGACGACCTCGTGGCGGACGACGGGAGTTGCCCGGCGCGGGCACTGGACGGCGGCGCCTCGGTGTTCACGGGCGACTGCCGCTCCCGCGATGGATTCGAGTGGGCGGGCTCGGTCACGGTCACCGAGACCGGGGGCCAGAGCCGTTACGACTTCGACCTCGAGGTGGTGGCCGACGTGGAAGACCCCGCCTTCGAGCGGGTGGCGCTGCACGGCTCGATTCTCCGCGTCCAGGGCGACGAGGCCGATCACGTCGACAGCAACGTGGAGGTGGCGGTCGAGGGCTACTTCGAGGCCCGCAGCGAACCGACCGACCCGCGGGTGGTCACCTGGGCGAACTGGGCGAGCAGCGGGAGCGTGGAGGTGGAGGGCACGGCGCTCCGACTGGGTCTGGCTGGCCGCGCGGGGGGGTCCGGGGACTTCGAACTCGACGGCGAGTTGCAGCTCGACGGCGGCTGTCCCACGGAGCCGACCGGCGAGGCCACGATGGGCAGCGTGGCCGTGGCCAGCTTCGAGGGCGTAGCCGCCTGCGACGCCTGCGCCACGGTGGTGGCCGAGGGCACCGAAGTGCTGGCCTGCGCCCCGTAGAGCGCTAGCGCAGGCGCGCGGGAAGCTGGTCCAGGAAGGCCTCGACGCACTTGCGGATCTCGTCGCGACTGGACCGGTACCGGAAGATCCAGCTCCCGTAGGGATCGGCGATCTCCATCGACCCACCGAAGGGGCCCAGCATCTGGATCTTCGCGTCGCCCGCCGGGTGTTCTTCGCGCACGTGCTGCGCGTGGCGCATCTCCATCACCAGGATGCGGTCCGCCCAGTCGACCAACTCGGGCGTGACCGGCTGGCTCTGGT
>CAYHRZ010000596.1:0-3390 GCA_964359125.1 uncultured Klebsiella sp.
GTAGTGGGCCAGCGCCTTGCGGGCCGTCTCCAGCTCGCCGGGGTAACGGTCGTGGTAGATCGGGTAGGTTTCCGCGACGCGCTCGATGCGGACGTCGTGCACCTTGCGGCGGGACGAGATCATTCCCACCTTCACGAGGTCGTCGACCACCCAGTCGGTGAGGCGCTCGGCGTGGCGCCAGCGCTCGTCGCCCTCGCGGCAGGTGATCTCCACGTTCAGCCCGGTGGCGCGGGCGTGCGGCACGGTGTCGTCGGAGAAGAATTTCGGCGCGGAAACGCGTGAGAACACGATGTCGTCGGCGCCGTAGTAGCACCACTGGTACTTCCGGGGCACGTCCTCGTCGACCATCACGTTGTAGAACAGGGTGGAGAGGTACGGCAGGTCCGGCATGTCGATGTTGAGCTGGTCACAGGCCAGGGTGATCGGCGCCGTCCAGATCACCAGGCTGGGCTCGATGCGCTCGCTACCGGCGTACACCGCCTCGATGCGGCCGTTGCCGCCGGCCAGCCGCGCCCCGGTGCCGGTGATGATCCGGCCCCCCTTGGCCTTGATCATCTCCGCCACGATGTCCCACGTGACCTGGAGCCCGCCGCCCTTGGGGTACAGGAAGTCGATTTCGGCCTTGTTGTACTGGAGCAAGGTCGACTTCGCCAGCTGCGCGAGGTTCTGCATCTGCAGCTTGTCGTCGATGATGGCGCGGTTGAGCCCCACCTTGGCCCAGTCCGGGTGCGTCTGCTTGGGGTGGATGCCCAGGAACTTGATGCTGTAGCCCTTGAAGAAGTGCTCGTAGAGGGTGGGCCCGTACTGCCGCAGCACGTAGTCCTCGAAGTTGTCCTGGCCGTAAGTCTTCATGCCGTTGATGGCGAGGTCGATCGCCGACTTCGCCGCCAGCGCGGGGGGCAGTTGCACCAGGTTCTTGGGGTGCAGCGGCCAGCGGTAGTACTGGCCCGCGAAGTACACCTCGGACTTGCGCGGGAACCAGGTGCCCTGGCCCTCCAGCACGCGGTCCAGGTAGGATTTCACGTTGGGGTTCTCGGTGTGGAAGCGGTGTGGGCCGCAGTCGAACACGAACCCGTCGTACTGGTAGCTGCGCGCAAGTCCGCCTACACGGCTGAACTTCTCGATCACCACCACCTGGGCGCCTGCTTCGGCCAGGAGGTGCGCGGTCACCAGGCCCGCCACCCCACCGCCCACGACCACCACCGGACCATCGAACAACGTCGGCTTCGACACCTGCGACCTCTGGCCGCCATTGTGCCCCGTTCTGCGCCGGAGAGGTAGTGCGGAGGCTCACCCACTCGCCACTTCGCTGCGCTAATGGGCGGGGATGCCCCCCACGCCCGGCGCCCCGCCGGTCGCGAACTCGTTCATGCAACAGGTTCGCGGCCTCGACTACGTCTACTGGATTTGCATCTTCATGGAACTCATGGAGCGCATGGCCTACTACGGGGTGCGCCTGGTGGTGCCGGTTTTCGTGGTGCTGCCGGTGAGCCAGGGCGGCGCGGGGCTCTCCCACACCGAGAAGGGCAGCATCCTCGCCCTGTGGGCGGTGACGCAACAGTGGGTGCCGACCTTCGGTGGCGGCCTCTCCGACCGTTTCGGCTACAAGCGCACCATCGCCGTGGCGGTGGTGCTCAAGACCCTGGGCTACGCGGCGATGTCGCAAGCCAGCGGGTACTGGATGATGCTCCTGGGCACGCAGTTCCTCGCCGCGGGGACCGGCATCTTCAAGCCGGGCGTCCAGGGCACGATGGCCCACTCCATCGCCAAGGTCCCCGGGGGCGCCTCGCTGGGCTGGGGCATCTTCTACCAGTCGGTCAACGTGGGGGCCGCCGTGGCGGCCTTCATCCCGGCGTTCGCCCGCGACACGATGGGGTGGGGGTGGTCGGGGGTGTTCGGGGTGTGCTCGCTCATCGTGTTCTCGAACTTGCTCCCCCTGTTCTTCTACAGGGATCCCGTAGACGAGCGGCAGTCGTCACCGGACGAACGCAGCGCCCTGGCGGTGGTGTTCGAGAGCTTCCGCGAGGTCTTCACCTCGCCGAAACTGCTGGGCTTCATCGTGATCAGCGCAGGGTTCTGGTTCGGTTTCCACCAGTTCTTCGACATGCTGCCCAACTACGTCGACGACTGGACCAACAGCTCGATCCTGCTCGGTCACTTGGGACAGGTCTTCGGCAACAGCACCTGGATCGCCCAGGCCGCCGCCGGCGTGAACATCCCGCAGGAGCGATTGCTCAACCTCAACGCGATCCTCATCATGTTCACGATGTTCATCTTCGCCTGGCTCTCCTCGAAGGTGAGCACCCTGGCGAGCACCATCCTGGGCATGGGCATCGCGAGCCTCTCGATGGTCGCGTTCGTGTACACGGCCGAGGTGTACGTGGTGGTCGCCGGGGTGGCGGCGTTCACCGTGGGCGAGATGTTGTCATCGCCGAAGCGCCAGGAGTACATGGCCTCGTTGGCGCCCCCCGGGAAGCGGGCGCTGTACCTGGGCTACGCCAACATGCCGGACGGGATCGGCTGGGTGGCCGGCAGCCTCGTCGCCGGGGCGGCGTACGACGAGAAGGGCGACAAGGTAAACCTCTGCCGCGACTTTCTCTCCCAGCACGGGTCGCCGGAGGCAGCCGTGGCCTGGCTCGAGGGGGCCCGGTCCGGCGCGGTCAAGGAAGAGGCACTGGGCGAGATGGCCAAGTCCCTGGACGTGTCGACGGCGGCGGAGGCCCTCGCCAAGTTCGACGGCGTGCAGGGGGCCGCGCTGGTGGAGCGGTTGGCCGACCACATGCCCCGCGGGGAGGTGATGCAGTATGCCCTCGGCGCGGTGCCCACGCTGCCGGGAGGCGAGTTGGCCACCGAGGCCTCCCTCCGGGCCTACCTCTACGCAACCTACCAGCCGGGGCAGGTGTGGTGGACGTTCATCGCGCTCGGGATCCTGTCGACCGTCGGCATGGTGATCTACGACCGGTGGGTGCGCGCGACCGCGGCGCGCGGGGTGTAGTTGCCGCTGGCACTGGCGGCGGCGGACGAGGTGGGCGGCCTTCGGCTGGACCCGCCGTCCTGGGTGGGCACCGCCCTTCCCGACGGGGGACAGGCCCGCTTCCGGTGGACGCCGGGAAACGCCGCCGACGCGGTGGCGGTCCGTTCCGGCTCGGCGGTGTCGATCGACGCCCTGGTGGCGCGGGAACCGCTGCCCCTGGCGCTCCTGTCCTTGCTCGCCGAGCGGGCCATCGCGCACGACGCGGCGACTTCGCTGCGGGTCGCCAGCGGGCGCCAGGCGGCTCACCCCCAGTGGGCGCGGGCGCTGGCGCGGGCCTGGGCCGGGCACCCCCGGCCGGCCGAGGCCCGCGCGACGGAGGCGCAGGTGCGGGTGGTGCTCCCCGCCGGGGGCGCTTG
>CAYHRZ010000597.1:0-3390 GCA_964359125.1 uncultured Klebsiella sp.
CGCCAGCACGCCCCCGTCCACGGCGTCGTCGACGCCTACGTCACCGGCGACGGCGAGCCGCGAGTCGCCCACGGCCGCAGCCCAGCCGGTCGCGACGGCGCCCGCGGCCACCACCCCGGCCCCGGCCCCCGCCGCCAGCGAGAAGGCCCAGCCGACCTTGCACTACCTCAACTTCGCAGCCGACGGCATCGAACAACCGGTGTACATCGACGGCAAGAAGGTGGGCGTCACCCCCCTGCGCGCCTACCCCCTGGCCGAGGGCAGCTACTACGTGCAGATCGGGGCGGCGGCCACGACGCTCGCGGTGGGCCCGAATACGCAGGGGACCTACCGCTACAACTCGGCCAAGAAAAAGTGGGAGTGGCTGTGATGATCCTATTTCTCTCCCTCGCCTGGGCGGACTGTCCCCCGCTCACCAGCGTGCTCGACGCCGCCACCGAAGACCTCACCCTCGGCCGCGACGCCGCCGAGACGCTGTCGCGGGCCGAGGTGTCGCTGGGCTGCGCCGAGGCCACCGGCACCGAGCGCGCCCGGCTGTTCTTGCTCCACGGCGCCCAGCGTTTCCTCGCCGGTGACGCCGCCGCGGCCGAGCCGTACTTCGCGGCAGCGGCGCTGGCTGATCCCACCTACTTCGACGACCGCCTGGGCCAGACCATGCGCGCGGCCTGGACGTCGGCGCGCCTCGGCGGCACCGGTCGCATCAGCGCCAACAAGGCCACGCTGGTCGACGGCGGCGCCGTGGCGTCGTACCCGCACCCGGTCGACGGCGGCCCGCACCTGGTGCAGTCACTGCCGGACCGGTGGTCGCGGGTGGTGTACGTCCCGGCGGGCGACGAGCTGGTCGTGGAGGTGCCTGTCGCGTCGACGAGCCGAGCCGCCGCCACCCGCCGGCACGCCGCGGGCGGGGCGGGCGCGGCCGGGGCCGCCGCCGCCGGGGCCGGCGGTTGCGCCTACGGGGCCTCGACCCAAGACGCCGCGATGGACTCGGCGAGCACCGTCGAGGGGGTGGAGTCGGCCTACGGCTTGCAACGGGGCCTGGCCTACAGCGCCCTGGGCCTCGGCGTGCTCGCTGCCACCGGCACCACCCTGTACTTCGTGTTCTAGGCGGCGTAGCTCCACACCCGCAGGCGGAAGTCGTGGGAGAGCGTCACGATGGCCCGCTCGGGCACCTCCTCCCACCGGTCCTCCTCGCCGATGCGCTCGCTGGCCACCAGGAGGTGGTTGACGTGGTCGTGGGGCCGCTCGGCGAGCAAGCAGGGCTTCTGTGGCTCGACGCAGGTTTCGCTGTCGCGACAGCTACTCTTTTGCGTGGCGAAGAACAGCTCCCGGCCGTCGCGGTGGGCCAGGAAGACGCTACCGTTGGTGAGCAGGAAGTTCACCACCGGTGCCCGGGCCCCGGCCGCCTCGGTCCACGCGCGCAGGTCCGCCATCGCGTCGACCAGGACCGCCGCGAGCACGTCGACCGACACGGCCCCTCGCCCCTCGGGGTCGATCCCCGCGGCGGCCGCGCGCGACAACAAGAAGAAAAACAACATCTCCGTGTCGGTGGTGCCCAGCCGTCGCGACAAGACGTCGGGCGCGATCCCCGCGCTCATCCGCGCCTCCATCTCTCCGAAGCCGAAGATCGTGCCGTTGTGCGCGAACAACCAGCGGCCGTTGCGAAAAGGGTGGGTGTTGAGTGGCGACACGTCGCCCACCGTGGCCCGGCGCACGTGCGCCACGAGCGTGTGGCTGGCGAGTTGCCCTGCGGCGCGCCGGAAACTCTCGCACTCCGCGGCCGCCGCCTCGCTCTTGATCACGTAGGCGTCGCCCGACTGGAAGTAGCCGATCCCCCAGCCGTGCGGGTGCTCCCGGGCCTGCTCGGCGACGGAGTTGTGCGCAGCGATCAGCGAGCGGTGCGCTCGCGACATCACCGCGGACCGGAAGCCAAAGAGCCTGCACATTCGCGCGGGGCATAACGCCCCCCGGCGCAGCGGCGCGCGTGCCCCGCACGGCGACTGTGATAGGCGCGGGGCCCGGAGGCGTCCCCTGTTCGACCTCGGCCTCGGCGAGATCCTGCTCATCGGCGTGGTGATCCTCGTGTTCGTGGGCCCGGACCGCATCCCGGAGATGATGTCGTTCGCCGGGCGGCACTACGCGCGCCTGCGCCGGATGAGCGACGACCTGCGCCGAGCCTTCAACGCCGAGGTTGCCCGCGTCGAGGCCGACAAGCGCCGCGACGAGCTCGATGCACGCCGGAAGGAAGCCGAGGCCAAGCTCCGCGCCAACCGCGAGGCCCGGGAGGCGGAAGCCCGCGCCGCCGAGGCGGGCGAGCGACCGCCGCCGCCGGGGGACGAACCCGCGGCCGACGCCCCGCCACCTGCGGGCGAGTCCTCGCCGGCGGGCGAGTCGTCACCGGTGGGCGAGTCGTCACCGGCGGGCGAGTCGCCACCGGCGGGCGAGTCGTCACCGGAACGTGAGCCGTCACCGGAACGTGAGCCGTGACCGTCCCACCCGACGAGTTCCGCATGCCCATCCTCGACCACCTCCGGGAGTTGCGGTCGCGCGTCATCGTGTGCCTCTGGTGCCTGGTCCTCACCTTCTTCGTGTCGTTCTTCTTCGCCAACGACATTTTCGCGGTGATTTCCGCGCCGATGAACGACGCGCTGAACGAGACCGGCCGGGGCACGCTGGCCGTCACCGAGGCCATGGAGGGCTTCATGGTGCAGATGAAGGTGTCGGCGCTGGCCGCCATCTTTGTCAGCGCGCCGGTCTTGTCCTACCAGACCTGGCGCTTCGTCGCCCCCGCGCTCTACGACCAGGAGAAGCTCTGGGCAGTGCCCTTGATGTTGGCCTCCACCTCGCTGTTCGTCGCCGGCGCCGCCTTCGCTTACTTCGTGGTGTTCCGCCTGGGATTCCCGGTGTTCCTGGAGATGAACGGCGAGGGGATCACGGCGGTGTTGTCGATCCAGAGCTACCTTTCGTTCGCCACGACGCTGATGGTGGCCTTCGGCGCCGCCTTTCAGCTACCGGTGGTGATCTACTTCCTGGCGCGCATCGGGCTGATCGACCACCTGGATTTGATCCGAGGATTCCGCTATTCTATCGTGATCATCTTCGTGGTGGCCGCGATCCTCACCCCACCCGACGTCGTGAGCCAAATGTTGATGGCCGGCCCCCTCGTCGTCTTGTACGGCGTGGGGATCGTGGTGGCGCGCATCGCGACCACCAAGCGGCGCGATTAGGCTGCCGCCGATGTCGCTGCTGGTCGACCGTTTCTGCCCCAACGTGCACGACGCGGCCATCACCGCGGCGGCCTACGACCCGTGGAGCGGCGTGCTCGCCACCGCCGACGCGAGCGGTCGCGTGGCCGTCCGGCGGGCGGGCGAGACGGCACCGGGGCTGGTGTGG
>CAYHRZ010000598.1:0-3386 GCA_964359125.1 uncultured Klebsiella sp.
GAGCCGTGGCTGCCGTGCGAGCCGTGGCTGCCGTGCGAGCCGTGGCTGCCGTGCGAGCCGTGGCTGCCGTGGGAGCCGTGGCTGCCGTGGGAGCCGTGGCTGCCGTGACTGCAGTGCTGGGCGAGCAGCACGGCCGTGCTCTCGGGCGGTTGGCCAGTGCGGTCGAGGAAGGCCGGGTCCAACTCGATCTCGCCCGCGGTGGCTTGCAGCAAGAGCAACGACTGGGCCACGGCGTCCCCCTTCTGGTTGGCCGCCTCGGCCTCCCGCGGCAACAACAGGTGGGCCGCCTGGCGCTTGATCACCGGGAACTCGGCCTCGGCCTCCCAGTCAGCGCCGGTCTTGACGCCGGGGAAGGCCCGGGTGGGCTTCTGGTTGTCGTTGGTGCTCATGCGCTGACCTCCCCGCTCGGGGCGTAGGGTATGGTACCCGGTCGGGACCGCTGGATGGTCCACCTCCGGAAAATTCTCTCTAGGCTGCCGTCGGTATCGCGCGCGAGCAACTCGTAGAGGTACTTCTGCACCCCGTAGAACTCCTGACACTTCCGCGAGAGCGGCCGCTGCCCGAAGATGTCGCCGTCGAACATGTAGTTGTGCAGGGGTTGTACCCCGCAGGTGGGCTTGAACATGCACGTGCTGCACGCTGGCAGCGCGTCTTGGATCGAGGCCACCGCCAGCGCCTTCACGGTGGGATGCCGCAGCACGTCGGTGGCGGTGGAGGTGCTCACGTGGCCCACCCGGAAGAAATCGTTCCCCATGTGCCCCACCATCCGCCCCTCGTCGTCGGTGTAGATGGTGCCGTCGTAACCGTAGGCCAGCGACGCGGACCCGGAGCCCGAGGGTGAGCGACAGTCGGAGTAGTTGGGGTCGTCGGGCGTGAGCATCTTCGTGAGAAAGACGCTGGCCATGCGCTCTTGCACGAAGGTGCCCTTGCGGTTCAGTTCGATGATGTAGTCGAGGGTCGACCGGTAGAAGTCGAGGAACTCGGCCATGGTGTACCCGATCTGCTTCCACGTGTTGACCGCGAAGCCGAAGGGGTTCAAGGGCCGGATGTGGACGCTGCGGATGCCGCGCGCCACGTACTCGTCGACGATGCCCTTGCCGTGGGCCAACGACGTGCGGGTGGTGGTCATCAGCGCGTCGACGTGGAACAGGTCCGGGTCGCGGCCCATCGCCACGTAGGCGGCGTTGATCTTGTCCATCCACGAGGTGACGGTGGCGTAGCTGGAGCCCTTGCCGATCCAGCCGCGGTTGGCGTCGTGCACCACGGCCGGGCCGTCGAGCGACGTGCAAATCATCACGCCGCGGTCCAGCAAGAACGCCAGCTTCTCGTCGTCCATGTAGGTGAGGTTGCTCACCAGCGAGAAAATCAGCTCCTTGTTCTCGTAGCGGTTCTTCTCCAGTGCGTAGTCGACGATGAACTTCAGAGCCGGGAAGTTCACGGTGGGCTCGCCGCCCTGGAACTCGAAGTTCAGCACCGGGCTGGGCACGGTGAACGCGAAGTCGACCACCTTCTGCGCCACGTCCAGGGGCATGTCGGTGTCGACCCGGTCCATGTCGGTCCGGCTGGCGTGACAGTACTTGCAGGCGTGGTTGCAGCGCAGGGTGGTGACCACCGCGTGCAGGTGCGGACCGTGGGTGAGAAATGCCTTCTTGCGCCGGAGTTTGTCGGCGAGCGCGGCGGCGTCGAGGTCGTTCTTGAGGAAGTAGCGGCGCCGGAGTTGGTCGTACAGCGGCTCCTCGCGCTGGACTTGCCCGGCGATGAACCGCCGAAAATCCTCGGGCGACACGAAGAGGTGCTCACCCACGTCGTTGGTGAGCAGCACCCGCTCGCCCACCACGCCGTAGCGGAAGAAGCCCACGGTGTCGCGGCTGAACGTCGACGGGTCCACGACGAGGGGCGTGTTCACGGCGAGACCCCCTTGCGCTCGAGGATGGTCTCGAAAAGCGCGTGGTTGCCGAGTTCGTCGCCCAGCCGCTCGCGGAGCGACTCCCGGAGCGGCGTGACCGCCACCAGCCAGTCGGCCTCGGCCTCGGTGACCTCGATCTGGCCCAGCTCGGCGAAACGCTCGGCGGCGCGGCGGATGGCCGTCTCGCTGTACAGCGACTTGTGGAATCGCAGGGCGCTAGCCACCGGGGGGCTTCTCCCATGGCACGGGGATGTCGAGGTCGTCGCTGGCCATCTCCTCGGCGTCGAGCTCCGCGAGGAGCTTGTCGATGGTGGACGGTCCCTCCGCCGAGAACAGCGCCCGCGCCATGATGTACTCGCGGATCTTGGCGTTGGACTCACCGATGTTCTTGCGCAGGGCCTGGTTGAGCAACTCGTTGGAGAAGTGCCCCGCTAGCGCGGTGAGGCCCTCCTCGGTGGCGGCCTCGCGGGTCCGAAGCACCACCGCCACGCGACGGTCGGCTTCGCGGTCGAGGAACACGTAGCAGCGGTCGATGAACAGGTAGGCGGCGCCCATGATCACGTCGAGGTCGTAGATCGACTCGTCGACCGTGAAACGTACGCGGCGTTCGTCGAGGGTGAAAGCCAGCTCGCTCATGCGGGGACGACCGGGCGCAGCGGCCGGGGCGTGGTGCTGGCGCGGGCCATAGCGTCGGGATGCGCCCACACGCGCTCGGCGTGGGGAGCCAACTCCCGCAACCGGTCGAGGTCGGCCGCCTCGTTGCCCGCGGCCACGGCGGCGAGACGACGGACCACGCGGCCGATGGACTCGTCCATCGGCGCGTCGCCGTCACCCCCGTCCATCACGATGAAGTCGAGCAGCGCGGTGTGAGCGGGGCCCTTCGGCGCGCCGGCGAGCAGGCAAACATCGACCCGGGCGGTGCGGCCGCTCGCGTGCACGAGGTTCAGCGTGATCGCGCCCTCGTGCGGCGGGAATACCGCCGACAGGATCCAGCCCAAGCCCAGGTCCGCGCCGGGGCCCATGGGGTGGAACAAGAACCCAGGGTGAACCTGAGCAGCGAGCGCGGTCCCGGGCACGGCGACCACGGCGGCGCCGAAGAGGGCGCGCTGCAAGAACTGGCGACGGTTGTCCATGGGAGACTCCGGATCGGGCCATCATAGCGTGAGATGTGCGCGGGGGGGCTACTTCGCGGCCGTCGGCGCCGCGTCCACCACCTCGCGGCCGTTTCCGGCTACCCTGTCCCTCCCGTGTTGCTCCTGCTCCTGGCCTGTCCCCCGTCGCCCGTCGTGGTCGATTCAGACTCCGGCCAGCCCACCGACACCGGCTGCGACCCCGCCGACGCCACCGTCGAAGTGTGGCCCGACGCCGACGGCGACGGCTTCGGCGCCCCGGGCAACGCCCTGCACGACTGCATGGTGCCCGAGGGTTACGCCGGGCAGACCGGCGACTGCGACGACGACGACCCGGCGGTGTTCCCCGG
>CAYHRZ010000599.1:0-3383 GCA_964359125.1 uncultured Klebsiella sp.
GCGGCGACGCCTGGTGGGTCGACACGCAGGACGACGTCTACGAGATGGTGTACGTCCTGGTTTACCGCGGCGAGGACGTGTCCTTCGGCAAGAGGCTCAAGGGCGACCTGACCGCCGGTTTCTACATCGTCAACCGCATCCAGGCCGAGACCGAGTCCGACGTGCTCATCGTCGACGGGTACGTGAAGTCCGAAGTGGCGAATACCTATTTCGAGGGGGAGTTGCTCACCATCCAGGGCGGCACCCGGGCGATCACCCTCACCGACAGCGAGGCCGACGACCCGATCCTCAAGAACGCCGACATCTGGGGCTTCGTCGTGCGCGGCGGCTACCAGGACCAGAAGGTCACGGGCCTGATGGAGTACGGCTACGCCTCCGGCGACGACCGCCCCACCGACACCGAGTTCACCGGCCGCCCTTTGCACCCGGATCACAACGTCGGACTCCTGTTCTACGAGGAGATCATGGCGAGGGTGACCGCCGAGGCCTGGGGCGAATCGGCGAAGGGACTGTGGAGCAACGGCGGGGTGTACAACAGCACCTACATCTTCCCCAACGTGCGCTACCGTCCCCTGCCCAACTGGGAAATCCTCGGCGCCGTCATGGTGGCCTGGCCCGACAAGCCCGACGGCAGCCGCATCCGCTGCGCCGAGGGCGACGACGTGGAGTGCGCCGCCTACACTGCCACCAGCGACTACCTCGGGTGGGAGGCGGACGTGGGCGTGAAGCACAAGTGGGCCGACCACGTGAACTTCTCGCTGGAAGGGGGCTACGCGAACGTCACCGATCGCATCCCCCTGAAGACGACCTGTCTCTCCTACAACACCGACGACGAGGGCCTCGAGTACGGGGCATTCTGGACGGTGCAGTCGCGCATCGCCTACGAGTTCTAGGTGCTGTCCTTGCTGCTCGGGTGGATCCTGGCCCTCTCGGGCAGCGCCTGGGCGGGCATCGCCGAAGACGTGGTCCTGGCCGCCGACGCCGAGCAACCGCTGGACCTGCGCCAAGGCGCCTTCGCCCGCCTGCACGGCGACGAGGCGACGGCGACCCTGGTCCGCATGGCCAGCGACAACGAGACGCCGCCCCCGCAGCGGTGGGTGGCGGTACGGGCGCTGGGCAAGAACCCCTCCGACGCTGCCCGTGACGCGCTGATCGCGTTTCTCGCCTCCGACAACGCGCCGGTCCGGATCGCCGCCTGCTACGCCATCGGCGAGCGTGGGGACCGCGGCCTGGCCGGTCGGCTCGCCGCTCGCCTGGAAGACAAGGCGCTGCTGGTGCGACACGCCGCCGCCGATGGCCTCGGCATGCTGCGCGACCCAGCCACGGTGCCGGACTTGGCCCGCGCCCTCGACGACCCGTCCAACCACTACCGGGGCACCTCGATGTGGGTGCGACGTCACTTCGTGGAGGCCATCGGCGCCATCGGCGGCGAGCACGCCATGGTCCCGCTGACCAAGGCCCTCGACGATCGCGACCCTGACGTGGCCAAAGCGGCCGTGAAGGGCTTCGAACAGGTCGCGGGCTTCTCCTACGGCCAGGGGCGGTCCGACGCGGAGGAGCGCGAGGCGTGGCGACGCTGGGCCGGGCAGCGGGGGGGGTAGCCCTACCGCGTGACGTGGAGCTTCAGCACCGTTTTCCCGATGCCGATGGTGTCGCCGGAGCGGAGGCGGCCCACGACGACCCGGCGACCGTTGTGGTAGGTCCCGTTGGTGGACCCGAGGTCGCGCAGGAAGATCATGTCGCGACCGAAGACCTCCACCACCGAGTGACGGCGGCTCACCTCGCCGTCGGAGAGCGGGACTTCCCCGTTCTTTCGCCCGACGTTGACGTTGCCTCGGGTGAAGCGGAACACCTTGCCCGTGTCCTGACCGGCGACCACCTCGACGAGCGCGTTGAGCCCCGGCGGCAGGCGCAACTCCTGGCCGATGACGTCGGCCGGGCTGCGCGTTCGCTCGCCACTTCCCGCGATCTCCACCAGCTCCTCGTCGAGCAGCCAGGCGATGTCGGCCTGGGTGGGCCCGGACTGCGGGGATTGTTTCTCGTCGGCGCCGTTCGTCTCGTCGGGGGCGCCCACGAACAAGATGAGCTTGGTGCTGCCCACCTGGATCTCGCTGCCCGGCCGGAGCACCAGTTCCCGGACGAGGCGGCCGTCGACCATGGTGCCGTTGGTGCTGCCGAGGTCGGTGAGCACCCACTCGTTACCGCGCGCCGCCACTTCGCAGTGCTTCCCGCTCACCAGGGGGTCGTCGAGCAGCAGCTCGCCCTCCTTGCGGCCAATCACCAGCGGGTCCCTCGGCGGCAACGGCACGTTTAGACCCTGTCGGGCCCCGGCCACGATTTTCAGGAAACTGCGCGCCATGATCCTAGGCCGTGCGCGAGGCCGAGGCGCGACGGCGAGCGCCCTTCCAGTACAGGTGGTAGCGGCCGGGCAGCTCCCGGCCGACGAGGCCCTCCGCCAGGCAGCCGGCCTCGCCCAGCGCGTCGAGGTTGACCCCGGTGGTTACGCCCATCTGTTCGAAGACGTTGACGATGTCTTCGGTGGCGGCGTTGCCGCTGGCCCCCGGCGCGTAGGGACAGCCGCCCAGCCCACCCACCGACGCGTCGACCTGGCGGATGCCCGCGCGGTAGGCCACGACGGCGTTGGCCAACGCGGTGCCGCGCGTGTCGTGGAAGTGTACCGCCAGGCGATCGGTGCCCACGCCGAGGCCCCGGCAGACGCCGTCGATCACGCGCTCCACCTGGGCCGGGTCGGCCATCCCGGTGGTGTCGCCGAGGACCAGGGTGTGCACGCCCGCGCGGAGCAGGCGCTCCCCGATGCGCAGGGTGTTCTCGACGGCAACGTCGCCCTCGAAGGGGCAGCCAAAGACCGTGGAGACGTAGCCGCGGACGGTCATCGACTCGTCGCGGGCCACGGCCACCACCTCTTCGATGTTGGCCAGAGACTCGCGAACGGTGCGGTTGACGTTCTTCTTGTTGTGGGTCTCGCTGGCGCTGAGGAAGGTGGCCACGTGCCGGATGCCACACTCCAGCGCCCGCTCCAACCCAACCCGGTTCGGGACCAGCGCCCAGTAGCGAACCCCTTCCACCGCCGGGAGTTGCCGGACGAGTTCGGCGGCATCGGAGAGCTGCGGGATCCAGCGGGGCCGCACGAAGCTGGTGACCTCGATGTCGCGCAGGCCCGAGTCGACCAGGGCGCGCACCAGGGCGAGCTTGCCCTCGGTGGGCACCACCGCCGCCTCGTTCTGGAGGCCGTCGCGGGGCGACACCTCGTAGATCGCGACCGTTTCCATTCCCCTCACCCTATCACGGCGCGCCGGGCGCCCGCTTGGAACAGGGAGGAGAGCAGGGCCGCCGCGGCCGGCACCGCGAGGGCGCGCTGGGTG
>CAYHRZ010000600.1:0-3376 GCA_964359125.1 uncultured Klebsiella sp.
CGTGCGCCGCCCACAACACGTTCACCCGGTGGCTGGCGCGGTGCCACCAGTAGTAGAAGAAGTCCAGGATCACGAACGCAACCAGCCACGTGGCCAGGTTCGAGTCGGGTAGTTGTCCCGGGACCACGCCCTCCACCCACGCGTAGGCCCCCGCCAGGAGCACGCCCGACGTGAACAAGCCGGTAACTTGGGAGACGAGCCCGCAGCCGAGGTCGGTCACCGCGTCGGGCAAGCGGTACACCGGGCGCGGGCGCGACCACCGCCCATGCCGCCACGACACGAACATCTCCCCGAGGATGCTCGCGAGGAACACCGGGATCGCCACCGCGATGGGGTTGATCACCCCCGCGACTCCGCCTCGATGGTCCGCGCGACCGTGTGGTTGTGCTCCACCAGCGCCTTCGGCAACGCGTCCCAGTCCCAGGGAAAGGCGCCGTCGACCCAGGCGGCCGGGTCCATCTCCCGGCTGGAGTAGGGTGGGAATCGCTCGTTGGCGAAGCCCGGCACGTCGACCCAGAACCCACTGAACACCAGCGCCGCAGTGGCCGGGTCGTAGAGGTCCGAAGCCGGCAGCGGCTCCGATCGCAGCAAGTCCACCCGCATCGGCACCAGTTGGTAGCTCGCGAAGCGCGCCGAAGACAACGACGGCGGCAAGAGCACCTGGTGGTCGGCCAAGCTCTCCTCTTGGGTTGGGTCGATGCCGAGCACCCCACACAACGAGGCCATCACGTGCCCCGCCAGTTCCGCGAGCACGCTGATGTGGTACATGCCGGGTGACGGGTACAGCGCGTGGCTGCCCTCGGCCACCGGGATGACCGGGTGGCCGTGCACCGCGGCTAGCTTCGGGTCCGGGTAGCTCATCCGGACTCGGCCCTCGCTCCAGAACTTGAGGCTGTCGAAGAACAGGATCCGCTGTCCCTCGAGGTGGCCCGAGACGACCAGGCACTCGGGCTCCCCCTCGCGGCCGATCACGTAGGTGAGGCTCTCGCGGTCGAAGACGTGGGGCCCCACGCCCAGGAACTTCGCGATGCCGGTCTTGGGATCGAAGGCGTAGAACGTGTGGAAGTTCAGGAAGGCGCGGCCGGAGGCCTCGTCTTCGAAGTAGCTGTAGTACACGGTGGCGTGGCGGAAGTCGCCGCGCACGTCGTCGAAGACCTTCTCGCCGTCGAAGGCCGACTGGTCCAGCAGGTAGTCGCTGTTGCCGTTGTAGCGGAGGAACTCGGCGAGTTGGGCGAGCGGTACCTCTAGTTCGCCGTGGACGGTCTCCACCTCCACGGTGTCGTCGCTTGCTTTCACCGCCGGCGCGCCGAGGAGCGTGCCCAGCGACACGGGGAAGTACTCCTCCTTGGCCGAGAACAACAACACCGGGGCCAGCTCGCGCGCTAGGGCGTGGACCTGCTCCGGCGAGCGCCCCAGGCGCGGTTGGCAGTACACGTGCTGCCGCCAGATGCGCCGCTCCCCCGCGAACAGCGACACCTCGTAGGCCCCGCTGGCCTCCTGGGCGAGGTCCACCGCGATCCGGCCGCCGGTGCTGCCCTCGGCCACCACCCGGGCGCCGAGTTCAACCCGGAAGGAGAGCTCCGACACGCCGAAAGTGTCTGCGAAGCCGACGGGATCGTCGAGCAGCCACGGCACCTCGAACACCAACCGGGCGCCGGCCTCACAGACGCGGGAGAAGCGGGGGAGTTTCACCCGCAGAGGGTATCTCGGGATCAGGCCCCGGAGAACTGCACGCCCTCGAACACCAGCGTGGGACAGAGGATGCTGCTGTTGCGCCAGGGGTCGTTGCCGGTGCCGACCAGCGACCCGAACAGCGTCGCGAGGTTGCCGGTCACGTTCATCTCGCCCACCGGGGCGCCGATCTTCCCGCCTTCGACGAGGTGGCCCCGCATGCCGAAGCTGAAGTCGCCGGTGTTGGCGTCGGCGTTGCCCCCGAGCCAACTGGTGACGAGGATCCCCTTGCCCACCGCGGCGATCCAGCCGGCGAGGTCCTTGTCGCCGAGCCCGACGACCCGGTTCGACGGGCTCCCCGTGGTGGGCGCCATCGCCGCCTTCTTGCCGTAGTAGCTGTCGACATACACGTTGCGGAGCACGCCGGCCTCCACGATGGGCAGCTCCCGAGCGGCAATGCCCTCGCCATCGAAGGGGCGCGAACCCAGGGCGTGGGGCAAGGTGGGATGGTCGACAATCGACAACTTGTCGCTCACCACCTTGTTTCCAATCTTCCCCGTCCAGAAGCTGCGGCCCTGCTGGATCGCGTTGGCGGTGGCGGGCTGCAAGAGCCGGCTCACGAGGTTGGCCGCGCAGCGGGGATCCACCACCATGGTGCCCTGCGTGGTGGGGCCCTTGGCGGAACCCAGGCGGGCCACGGTCATGGCCAGGGCCTGCTCGCCGATGGCACCGGCGCCGGGCAGGTCGGCCAGGAAGCGCGCGCCAGCATAGTCGCCGTCGGCGGCGCGCTTGTCGCCCTCGTCGCGGAGGGTGACCTCCACGCTGGGCCACACCTGGGTGCCCAGGTTGCGCCCACGGAAGCCGTTGCTCGTGACACACGCCGCCAGGCTACGCTCGTAGCTGAGGTTGCTGGTGACGGAGATCACCCGCTCGTGTTTGCGTGCCGCCTCCTCCAGGGTCACCACCCACGCTTCGCGGTCCGCCGGGCTCATGCCGCCGCCGAGGGCCGGGTCGTCGGTCTGAAGCACCGGCACCGTCGACGGGTAGAGCGCGGGGTCGGTAATCGCGCGGTGCGGGTCAGGTTCCAGGGCCCGGGTGAGCGCGATGGCGTCGGTCAGGAACGCGGCCACCGCGTCGGGACGCAGGTCGGTGGTGGTCTGCGCCGAGTAGCGGCCGTCGACCCAGAGTTGCACGCTCATCGAGCGCGACACCGACTCCACCAGGCGCTCGGTCTTGCCGTCGCGCCGCTGCAACTCGGTGCTGGCACGCCGGCGCACGGCGACGAAGGCCTCGTTCGCGCCCAGCGACTTCGCGCGGTCCACCGCCTCGGCGGCGAGGATTTCGAGGGTTTCAACCATTGACGCCTCCCACGGTCATGGCGCTCACGAGCACGGTGGGCAAGCCCTGAGACACGGGCACCCCCTGCCCGTCTTTGCCACAGGTCCAGCCGCCGGTGTCGAGTTGGCTGTCGTTGGCCGCCATGGTGACCCGCTTGAGCGACTCGGGTCCGTTGCCGATGATGTTGACGTCCTTGATGGGGGCAGTGACCTTCCCGCCCTCGATGAGCCAACCGTTCTTGATGTAGAAGGTGTAGTCGCCCGCGCCGATCTGGACCTGGCCGTTGGTTAAGGTCTCGGCGATGATGCCGTTCTGCACGCTGGCGACGATCTCGTCGCGCGTGTGCGGACCGTTCTCCATGAAGGTG
>CAYHRZ010000601.1:0-3372 GCA_964359125.1 uncultured Klebsiella sp.
CGTCGCAGTCGTCCACGAAGATGCCCAGCGTGGCGGGGCGGGCCTCGCCGCCCGGGGGCGGGTCGCCCATCATCAACATCGAGTCGCCCACGCGCATCTCGGCGTGGTGCACGACGCCCTCGGGGGTGCCGTAGCGCTCGACCACGACGCCGCCCAGCGCCGCCTCGATGAAGCTCATCACGCGCCCGCAGTCGGGCACGATGAACGCCGGGGTGAGGGTGTGGTGACCGGGGGGGACGAGGGTGGCCATGGACGCTCCGGGGGAGGGCTTCACCCCGAGGCCTCACCGCCCGGGGCCCGCGCGAAGTAACGCTGCGCCAGCGCGTCGCCCCGGCGGACCTCCTCGACAAGAGCCCCCTCGGCCAGGAGCTCAGCGAGCAGCGTGCTCGTCGCCGCCGAGAGCGTGCGGGGGTCCGAGTGCGACAGGACCAGCCGCACCGTGGTGGTGCGGCCAGGGGGGAGGGGAGGGGCGAGGGTGATCGACACCTCTCGGTCGCGACCGGTAACGGTGTCCATCGCGGCGTCCATCACGCACTGCCCCCGTTCGAGCACGATCACGTGGTCGCACATGGACTCCAACTCGGGGAGGTTGTGGGAGCTGACCAGCACCGTCCCCCGTCCCCGGCGCGCGGCCAGCACCTCGCGCAGGTGCCGCGACTGGGCCGGGTCGAGGCCGCTGGTGGGCTCGTCGAGTAGGACCAACTCCGGGTCGCCGAGCAGCGCGCTGGCCACCGTCAACCGGCGTTTCATGCCGTGACTGAGCGCCTTGACCGGGTCGTCGGCCCGGTCGCGGAGCAGCACCTCGTCGAGGGCGCGGTCGGCGGCGTGCCGGGCACTGGCCCGGTCGAGCCCCTGGAGCTGTGCCCAGGCGCGGAGCAGTTGTCGTGGCGTGCTCTGCTGGGGCAACTCCGCGTCCTGCGGGAGCACGCCCACCCGCCCCCGGTGGCGCGACACCTGGTAGGGCCCGAGGCCGAGTACGTCGACCGTCCCCGCGTGCGGGGCCAGAAACCCGGCCAGGATCGACAGGGTGGTGGTCTTGCCGGCGCCGTTCTCCCCGACGAGGGCGCAGACGGAGCCCCTCGGGACGGAGAAGCTGACCTTGTCCAGCGCCAGCTTGGACCCGAAACGCCGGGTGACGGCGGCAAGCTGCGCCGCGGCCGAGACGCGGTGGGTGGTGGGCAGCGTCATAGGTCGCGACTCGAGAATCGCAGGAACCCAAGCGCGATCCAGCCGGTCGTGACGATAGCGACGCGCCCCAGGGCCAGGGCGAACTGCCCGTGATCGACCTGCCACATCGCCGTCCACCCGTGTCCGGGCAACAACAGGCCTGCGAGGTCGGCGGCCTGGCCCCAGGACCCCGGCGCCGCGAAGTGCTCGATGACGCCGTCGAGGATGGCGAGCGCGAGTACGAGGAGGATTGCCCCCAGCCGGGCCACGTTGGGCCCCGGCAACACCTGCGAGATCGCCATCCCCAGCGCGCCGAACGGCAGGGCGAAGCAGAGCCCCCGGGCGGCGAACTCGGCGCCCGAGATGAAGAGTTCGGCCTGGGGGACGCGGACCATCAGCGTGGCGCCGCACACCGCCGTCACCGCCAGGCCGAGGGCGGCGGCGAGGGCCACGGCCGCTACCTGTCCCAGGAACTTGCCCAGGACGATGGGAAGGCGCTCGGTCCGCAGCGCCCAGTAGCGGATGGAGCCGCTCTGGACCTCGGCGGCCACCGAGGCCGAGGTGGCAGCCAGCAGGACCACCGGCAACAGCCCCATCGATACCAGTCCGGACCACAGGGCCAGCGGCGGCGCCGACAACAAGTTCTCCGCCAGCGACGCGTCGCCCACCATCTCCGCCACCGCACGGCGCACCTCGCCGCCCGCGACGACGGTGTCGAGCATGGCGCCCGGCTTCGCCGTCGGCGGCACGCCGAGCGCGAGTGCGGCTTCGGTCTCGGCCACGTGGACAATCTGCACGAAGATCCAGTTCGCCGCGGCGATCACCGCCGCGTAGGCGAGGACCGTGACCTGGAGGAGTCGAGTGCGGGCGGACTGGCCCAGTTCCACACCGGCGACGATCAGCGTGTCGCGTAGCAAGGCAGGTGGTGTCACTGTGCTTCACCGAGCGCCGCCAGGCCCGCAACCGTCTCGCCGTCGATGAAGGCGAAGGGGTCGAGCACCTCCGGGTCGAGGTCGTCCCGGGCCTCGGGGGGGATCACTGCGCTGATGGCGTCGTCGGCCTCGATGACCGCGTCCAGGGCCTCGGCACCGAACTCCAACAACTCGCGTCGCTCGGGCTCCTCGCCCGTTTGCAGCGCGTCGGCCAGCGCGTCGACTTGGGCCTGCAATCGTTGGTTCATCCGGTCGATGGCGGCGTCGATGGCCGCGAGTTCCTCGGCCGTGGGCTCCACCTGCTCGATCAGCGCGGCGCGGGCCTGGGCGGCGCGGGCGTCGAGTGCCTCGCCCAGTGCCTCCGGGGACTCGGGCAGCGACCCGCGGGCGGAGGCTTCGCCGGGAGCGACTTCGCCCGTCGCGGGGGGCGCATCGGCCCCGGGTCCGTTCGCGGCCGCCGCCCCTTTGCCCGCGGGCTCGCCCGGTCTGCTGCCGCCCGGATCCGCGTTTCCCGGCCGCGCACCCCCGAAGATCTGCGCGATCCCCGCGCTGGCGGCGCCGCGCTTGCACGCCCGCGCGTCGCCGCGGAGGGCCTCCACCTCGGCGCGGGCCCGCAGCAACTCGCCCCTCGGCGAGAGCGCGCCGACGAGCATGCCGCCCACCAACGCGGCGGCGACGAGGAGGAAGGTGCGCGCCATGGGCTCGGCCTCGGGGGGGGCCACCGTAACGGGCGAGGCCTCACCGGGCGGGGCAGGCGTCGCGAGACGGCGACCTAGGGGCGAACGTGCGGGACGGCTCTAGCTGAACTTGATGTCTTGGAGGGTGATCCCCAGCCTGCCGATCCGGTAGTTCAGGTTGGACCTCGAGATGCCGAGCCGGCGGGCAGCCCGGGCCTGCACGCCGCCCTCCTCCTCGAGCGCGTCGACGATGAGCTTGCGCTCGACCCGGTCGAGGAGCCCCGGGAGGCCGCCGGCGTCGATGTCTGCGAGCGCGGGCGCGGCCCCGGCCGCCACGGTGGCCGGTGGCGCGCCGGCAGGGAGCTCCGCGTCTTCCGGCAGGTGAATGCTTTGGATCTCCCCGCCCGAGGCGGGGCCGGTGGCACGGAGCAGCGTGCGCTCCATGAGGTGCTCCAACTCCCGCACGTTCCCAGGCCACGGGTAGGCGCGGAGCGCCGCCAGGACCTCCGGGGCCAGCCGCGGCAGGGGGCGCTGGTGCCGCTCGGCGAAACGCCGGACGAAGTGTTCGGCGAGTGGCTGCACGTCGTCGGCGCGGT
>CAYHRZ010000602.1:0-3364 GCA_964359125.1 uncultured Klebsiella sp.
CGAGCGGCCTTGACCCGCCTCCCGGGCGGGTCAAGGCCGGGAGCAGCCCCTACCAAACCGAACGGCCTTGACCCGCCTCTCAGGCGCCCCCTCTATCAGACCGAACGGCCTTGACCCGCCGTCGAGGCGCGTCAAGGCCGGAGCAACGCGCAACAGCGCGCCTCCTACCAACTGAGATTGCCCCCAGACCGCCCGCGGTTTACCGTCGAGGCCTATGAAACTCACACATCTACTACTAGGCGCGTGTCTGGCCCTCCTACTCGCCTGCTCCTCGCCGAACGACGGCGCTGCCCCAGGGGCTCCGGCGGATAGCGACGTCGCGGCCACCAACGACGCCACCTCCATCCCAATCAACCCCTCGGACACCACCACCGAGGTAACCGAGCCCCCCGAAACGACCAACCTCGACGCACCCGACGCCCCCCAGGTGGCCGAAGACCTAGTCGACAACGACGTCGCCCCAAACGACTGCGGCGAGGGCGGGTGCCCCATCGGCCAAACCTGCGTCGCGCTCCCAAGCGGCGACTTCGCCTGCCTAATCCCAGGCACCGTCGAAGAGTCCTTTGATACCCAGGACTTCCGCGACCTGACGACCACAGCGCTCTGGGGCGCCGGCGTGCTAACCGTCTCGGGCGGCTCGATCGCCGGCAACGGCGCGGACGGCCCCTTCGCACCGACGGTCGACACCGTCATCGACACGTCCGCGGGCGGCGAGTTCAACTACACGACGTTCACTATCCCCGAGGACGTCACGGTCACCCTAGTCGGCCCGAACGCTTTCAAGGCCCACGTCCTAGGCAACGTGATGATCGAGGGTGCCCTCCGCGCTGATGGGCAGACGGGCAAGCACGCCTGCGCCAAGCCGAACGGAACTGGCAAGCCCCCCGGCGGCGTCGCGCTGCTCGGAGGCGCCGGTGGCGCAGGCGGGGGCGCGGGGGGGGACGGCGGCGCTGGGTTTGGCCAGAACGGACAGAAGGGTGGCGGCCCCGGTGGCGGTGACGGCAGCACCGGCTCGACCGAGGACAGCCCGGTCACCGGCGCGGGCGCCGGCGGCGCGAGCCACGCCAGCCTGGGTCAGGACGGGGTCTCGTACTACGGAACGTTCCAAGGCGACGCGGGCCCGACGTACGGTGACGAGGGGCTCTCCGTGCTGATCGGCGGCTCGGGCGGCGGCGGCGGATCGGGGCGGGACGCTGGGGGCAACGACGGGTCGTGCAGCGGCTGCGGCGGCGACCAAAATTGCTACCAAGGCCAGTGCGGGGGTGGGGCGACGTGGAGCGGCGACGGCATTGCCAACGGCTTTGACGTGCCCGGCGGCTCCGGCGGCGGCGGTGGCGGCGCTATCCAGATCTCCGCGGGCGGGTCCCTCACCATCCGCGGCCAGCTCTCCGCCAACGGCGGCGACGGCGGCTACGGCGAGTTCTCGGGCGCGGGCGGCGGTGGCAGCGGCGGCTCGATCGACCTCTCCGCGTTCGGTGAGGTCTTGCTCGACGGCGGCTCGGCCTCGGTGCTCGGGGGCCGCGGTGCGCTCATCACGTGCAGCAACCAGGCCGGGGACGCGCGCGGCGGGGACGGCGGCGACGGCCGGATCCGGATCGCGTCTTCGACCGGCCTCGCGCAGGGATTTCTGACCAACCCGTGGCCGCCGCCGAGCTTCGGCGTCCCCGCGTCGGAGCCGGATGGAGGCACAGGCAAGGACGGCGCCTTTGCAGCGACGGAGGACGTGACCCTCGACACCGACCTCGGGCCCTACCATTACACGACGTTCTCGCTGCCCGAGGGGGTCACCCTGCACGCCAAGGGAAGCAAGCCGCTCGTGATTCACGCCCAGAGTGGCCTGGTGCTCGCGGGCGTCGTCGACCTCTCGGGGACCACGGGCGGGACGGGCTACAGCGCGTGCTGCGGCAATCCCTACGACACAGCGCAGGCCGGCGAAGGCGGGCTTGGCGGGGCAGGGGGCTTTGCGGGCGGCACCGGCGGCGAGGCCTCGGCCGGGGACGCCGGACAGGGACCCGGCGGCGCGCCCGGAGGCGCCGGCGGCTCCTACTCTTCGGCGGGCGGCGCGGGCTTCGCGTCTGCCGGCCAGGCCGGCGGAACCGGCAGCTGCGAGGCCGCGGGTCCATCACCGGGCGTGGCCTACGGCACCGCGGAGCTCACGGTCCTGACCGGTGGCTCCGGCGGAGGCGGTGCGGGCGACTCCGATGCGGCTGCCTGTACGTGGTGCCAGAACGGGGCGTGCCTCTCGACCAACAACGAGAAGTCCTGTCCGGTGGCTCCGACCTGTGGCGGTTACTGTTCGATGGTCGTCCAGGCCTGCGCGGGCTCAGGGGCTTGCGAGCGCACCGATCGTTGGAACCCCGGCAGCGGGGGTGGGGGCGGCGGCGGCGCGCTTCACCTTGAGACCGCCGGCCTGGTCCAGATCGACGGTGAGATCTACCTGAATGGCGGAGACGGCGGAGACAGCCGCGGCGCGTCCGAGTTCAACGACGGGACCTGCGGGTCGGATTGCGTCAAGGGGTGTCACCAAGGCGTGTGCGAGCCGGTGGGCGGCGGGTCCTTCGGCGGGAGTGGTGGAGGGGGCAGCGGTGGCGCGCTTCGGATTCGCGCAAAGGCGCTGCGTGCGACCGGCCTCTTGGAGGCGCGCGGCGGCAGCACCGGAAGACTGTCCCAAGGCGGCGGCTGCCCTGTCGACCCAGACGCGACGGACCCGAAGCCGGGCCAGGGGCGTGGCGGACGCGGTAGCGCCGGGCGGATGCGCATCGAGACCAAGTCCCCGACGGGCAGCATCCTGATCGGCGAGGGCACCTTCTCACGGGGCAAGACCACGCCGACCTATCAGACCCTCGCCGTGAGTCGCTGGTACCCGCTCGCGACCAAGAAGACGCTCGTAGCGAGCGCGACGGCCATCGGGCTTGGCGAAGGCGACGCACTGGAGCTCTCGGTGACGCCCGCCCTCGGCGACGGATCACCGGACGCTGCCCTGGCCAGCACGTGGAGCGCGGCCCCGGCCACCTTGCCGGCCGCCGCTTTCGTTCGCTTTAGGATTCAGTTGAAGGCGCCCGAGCCCGAGGAGGCGGCGTCCGTCATCGAGTCGGTGCTGATCCAGACGCTAGCGGAGCCCTAGAACTACTAGCCCGCTCTCAGCTTCCGGCTGCCAAGCAGCAACAGCGCCAGCGCGAAGAGCCAGGCCCCCGAAGCACCTCCGCCGACCGCGCAGCCCGAGGCGCGCCCGCCCGAGCTGCTCGCCTTGCCATCCGTCGAGTCGGTGCTCGCCGTCGCGCCGTCACTCTGGTCGGAAGAGGCGCTATCGGTGGCGCCATCCTGGCTGTCGGCGCCGTCGTCTCCGGCCCCAGGCGTCGTGCCG
>CAYHRZ010000603.1:0-3346 GCA_964359125.1 uncultured Klebsiella sp.
CTCACTGACAAGACCGAGTGGCTTATATCGAAAGCCACTCCACCGTTTCTTTATGTGGGCAAGACGAACCCTTTTTTTACGCATCGAGTGAAAGTGTTTAACCCTCTGCGGCACCACTTCAACCCACTGATCGACATTACGCCCGAGCGGGCAATTGACCTTGCTGATATCCTCTACGCCGCCGATCCAGGCGGCGAGGTAACGCACCCCGACGTCCAAGTTCTTGCGCAGGCCGAGCTCGGTCCGGGTGCCGCCGTGCACGCTGAGCAAGGCCTCACGCCCGGGCAGGCGCCCCGGGTGGACGTCCACCTGGTTCGGGCCCGGCATGGCGGCGTCGAACACGGCCTGCGCCACCTCCACGAGACCGGGGTGAGCCACCCAGGTGCCGTCGAAGCCCTTGGTCGCCTCCAGCCGCTTGTCGCGCCGGATGCTGTCGAAGATGGCGGTGTTGAGCATGGCGGACTTCTGGGGCACCTGCGCCGCCATGCCACCCATGGCGTGGGCCCCGCGGCGGTGGCAGGTCGCGACCAGTCGGCGGGAGTACGCGTCGAGGAAGCCCCGGTCCATGCCCACCTGTCCCCGGTCGGGGAAGGTGCGCGCGGGGTCCATCCGGAAGGTCTTGATGGCCGAGAAGATCATGTCCCAGCGCCCGCAGTTCAGCCCCGTCGACCAGTGGCGCAACTCCCAGAGGATCTCGTCCATCTCGAAGGCGGCCGGGAGTGTCTCCACCAGCACCGTCGCGCGGATGCTGCCCCGCCGCAGTCCGAGGCTGGCCTCGGCGTGAGCGAAGACGTCGCCCCAGAGCCGGGCCTCGTGGTGCGACTCCAACTTGGGGAGGTAGAACCAGGGGCCCGCCCCGCCTTCGAGCGCCGCGACGGCGTTGTCGTACACGTACACGCCGAAGTCGAAGAGGGCGGCGGCGATCGGCGCGCCGTCGACGCGGTAGTGACGCTCGACCAGGTGCCAGCCGCGCGGGCGGACCAGCAGGACCGCGCGCTCGCGGCGGAGGGCGTAGTGCTTGCCGCCGGCGTGGACGCTGAGCGTGCCCCGCACGGCACCGCGCAGCGCCCGCTGTCCCTCGAGCACACCGGCCCAGGTGGGCGCGAAACTGTCTTCGAAGTCGGCCATGAAGGCTCGGGCGCCACTGTTGAGCCCGTTGACGATCATCTTGGGGTCAGCGGGGCCGGTGATTTCCACGCGGCGGTCGCAGAGCGCGGTGGGTGGCGGGGCGACTGTCCACTCCGTTTCCCGGATGTCACTGGTGGAAGGCAAGAAGTCTGGCAGTTCGCCGGCGTCGAAGCGAGCCTGCCGCTCGCGGCGGGCGTCGAGCAGGCGGGCCACACGCGGGCCGAAGCGGCGGGCCAGGTCGTCGAGGAAGCCGTGGAGTCCCGGGTCGGGCGCGAGGTCGGTCGGCGCGGGGTGCGGTCCGGACATGCCGAAACAGTAGCGCGATAAATCTAGCTTGAAGGCACAATGTGTGGTCGACGCGCTGACATTGTCGCGCGGTGTCAATGTCAACGTGTAATGCTGTCAATCTTGTCAAGGAGTGCCCCTGTCCGCCCCCCTCGGCCCCCGCCTCCGCAGGCTGCGCCGCGAGCGCGCCCTCTCCCAGGCGGCCCTCGCCGGGAAGCTCGGCATCTCACCGAGCTACCTCAACCTCATCGAGTCGGGCAAGCGCCCCTTGCCCGCCGAGCTACTGCTGGCGGCGGCCCGCGAACTCGACGTCGACCTCCGGGCCATCGGCGGCGACGCGGAGGCGCGGCTGGTGCGCGACCTAGTCGAGGCGATGGCGGACCCGGCGCTGGAGGACCTCGGCGTCACCACCTCCGATGCCCGCGAGCTTGCCACCCGCGAGCCCGTCCTCGCACAGGCCGTCGTGCGCCTGCACACCGCGCTGCGGCACGCCCGCGACACCGAGGGGGAACTGGCGAACCGCGTGTACGCCACGGAGGGCGACGGGTCGGCGTCGCGGCTGCCGCCGGAGGAGGTCACCGACTTCATCGACGCCCGCCAGAACCACTTCCCCGCGCTGGAGGGTGCCGCCGAGGCCCTCGGCCGCGACGCCCGGCTGGACCCGCAGGACCTCTTCCCGGGTCTCGTCGGCTACCTGGAGAGCCTGGGGGTCCGCGTGCGGATCGGCGCCCCACCAGCCCCAGGCGTCCATGCCCGCTTCGACGCCGAGCGCCGGGAGCTCGCGATCTCCGAGTGGTTGCCGACGCGCAGCCGCAATTTCGAGTTGGCGCGCGCCTGTGGGCGACTGCGCTGCAGCGAGTTGGTCGCGGGGCTGGCGGACGACCCCGGGTTGACCACCGCCACCGCGCGGGCGCTGGGCCGCCACGCTCTCGGCTCCTACTTCGCGGCGGCCGTGCTGATGCCCTACGCCCCCTTCCACGCCTCCGCGGAGGCGCTCCGCTACGACGTGGAACTCCTTGGGCGACGCTTTCGCGTGGGCTTCGAGCAGGTGTGCCACCGGCTCACGACGCTTTCGCGACGGGGCATGGAGGGGGTGCCCTTCCACTTCGTGCGGGTCGACGTGGCGGGCAACATCAGCAAGCGCTTCTCGGGCTCCGGCATCCACTTCGCGCGCTTCTCGGGCGTCTGCCCCCGCTGGAACGTGTTCTCGGCCTTCGCCGTGCCCGGGCGCATCCGGACGCAGGTGAGCCGCATGCCCGACGGTCGCGACTACTTCTGCATCGCACGCACCGTCCAGGAAGACTCGCGCGGCTGGGGACAGGAGGGCCGGCTACACGCCGTGGGCCTGGGGACGGGGCTGGAGCAGGCGCGGCGGCTGGTGTACGCCGACGGCGTGGCCCTCGACGACCCCCACAACATCGTGCCCATCGGCGTGACCTGTCGGCTCTGCGAGCGCACCGACTGCGCGCAGCGGGCGCTGCCCAGCCTGCGAGTACCGCTGCACGTGGAGGAGGCGGGACGCCGGGCCTCGCCCTACGGGTCGGGGGGCTGAGGGGCGGCGGGGTGGGGCTAGACGTTGAACCGAAAATGCATCACGTCCCCGTCGCGTACCACGTACTCCTTCCCTTCGACCCGCATCTTGCCCGTGGCCCGGAGCGCGGCCTCGGAACCCCCGGCCACCAGGTCGTCGACCGAGTACACCTCGGCACGGATGAAGCCGCGCTCGAAGTCGGTGTGGATCACGCCGGCGGCCTCCGGCGCGCGCGCGCCCACGCGCACCGTCCAGGCCCGGATCTCCTTGGGGCCGGCGGTGATGTAGGGCTGTAGCCCCAGCAGGCGGTAGGCCTCGCGGGCCAGGGCGGCCAGGCCCGGCTCCTTCACGCCGAGGTCGGCCAGGAAGGCCGGGCGGTCGTCCTCCGGTAGTTCCTGGATC
>CAYHRZ010000604.1:0-3336 GCA_964359125.1 uncultured Klebsiella sp.
CTTGGCCCGCGGCGGGCGGGGCGCCGACTGCCTCGCGCGGGTCGACAGCGTCCGCGTGCCCGACGACCATGCCGCCGCGCTTCGTTCTGCGGCGTATCGGTGCGCGGTTGCCGTCCGCGACATCGACCGTGCCAACGCCATCGTGGCCAAGGGATCCACCGGCCTCGACGCCCGGGTGATGGCCGAGCACGCCGAGATCTGGCTGGCCGAGGGTGCGTACGAGCCCGCCCTCGACATGGTGACGCCGCTCGTCACCCAGGACTCCAAGGCGGCCGAGGTGGCGCTCAGGGCCCTCCAGGCGCTGGGCCGGGAGGCCGAGATGGCCACCCTCGCCACGAAGTTGCCGTCGAACTCCGTTGCCCGCCTGGGTGCCGCCGTCGCCCTGTACAACGCGCGCCGCTACGACGCGGTCCTCGCGCTGTTGCCCTCGGACTGCGCGGTCTACGCGGGTTCAAACCAGGAACTCTGCGAGAGCGCCCGCGCGGGCTCGGTGCGGAACCTGGGGCGTTAGTTCCAGCGATTCGTCGCCCGGTCGGATAGCCTGCGGCCCGTGATCGTCCTCTGGCTAGCCTGCTCAAAACCCTTCCCGGACAACGGGCCGGGCGAGTTCGCGTCGCTGTCGGTTTCGCCCGCCGAGCTCACCGTCTACACCTCGCCAGCGGGGGGGGATGCCACGAAGTTCAAGGTCCTCGGGCAGCGGCCGGGCGGCGAGGAGGAGGCGCTCCCCGAGGCCGAGTGGACCCTGTCCAACCGCACCGTGGGCACAATCGACTCGACCGGCCTGTTCACGCCCTCGGTCGACAACGGGGGAGTCAGCTACGTGACCGCCCGGTACGCCGGCTTGGAGGCTGCCGCAACCGTCGCGGTGGTCTTCGAAGACGCCCTGGTCGACGAGGGTATCGACCCGACGCTTTTTGATGCCCCCAAGCTACCGCACGATGGCTTGTGGGTGTACCCGGAAGACGGCGTCAACCTGCCCCGGAACACGCCGTCGATCCGCTTCATGTGGGCCGACGCCGGACAATCTGCGGTGAAACTTCGCTTCCGCAGCGAGGTGACGGACCTCAGCGTCTACACCAGTGGCACCAGTTGGACGGCCGACGAGGCCACCTGGGCCGCCCTGGTGGGGACCAACGCCGGGGGGAGCGTCGACGTGGAACTGTCGATGGTGGTCGGCGCGGAGGTGTGGTCCGAGGAGATTGTCACCATCAACGTGAACCGCTTCGACGCCCGGGGCAGCATCTACTACTGGTCCACCTCGGCCAGCGGCATCCGCGAGATCCCCTACGGCGCCGACGCCGTCGACTTCCTCACCGCGTCGAATTCGGGATACTGCGTGGGCTGTCACTCGGTCCGGGGCGACAAGATTGCCTTCACCTACGACGGGGGCAACGGCGCGCTGGGCGTGAAACGCCTGGCCGACCGGAGCGACATCGTGGCCTACGCCTCGGGTACCTATGGCAACTTCAACACATTTTCGCCCGACGCCAGCGAACTCTTGGTCGCCTACATGGGGAGCCTCACCCTCTACGGGGCCGAGACGGGCACCGCCGTCGAGACGTTGGCCACCGGCGCCTACGCCACCCACCCGGACTGGTCGCCGGACGGCAGCCGGGTCGCGATGGTACTCAACAACGGCGACGGCGGTGACTGGTACTTCTCGGGCGGGAAAATCGCCGTGATGGAGCGCCAGGGCGGCACGTGGACCACGCCGGTGGTGGTCTACGACCCCGGCGCCGGGCTCAACGCCTACTACCCGGCGTGGTCGCCCGACGGCGAGTGGATCGCCTTCAACGTCTCGACCGGCGACAGCTACGCCGACGCCGACGCGATGGTGTGGGTGGTGAGGGCCGACGGGAGCGCCGCGGTGGAACTCGCGGCGGCCAACCAGGTGTCGGGGCTCACCAACTCGCTGCCGCGCTGGGGACCTTTGCCCGACGACGACGTGATGTGGCTGGCCTTCTCGTCCAACCGGGTGTACGGCCACGTCACCGCGGGCAACCCCCAACTCTGGGTGGCGGGCTTTGACCCCGAGCGGGCGGCGGCGGGCGAGGATCCATCGTGGCCGGCGTTCTGGCTTCCGGGCCAGGACTACACCCAGAACAACCACATCCCGATGTGGGCCGAGTGATCGTCCTGCTCCTGGCGTGCAGCGCCGAACCCGAGGGTGCCAGCAACGAGCGCCGCGCCGTGGACTACGCCGGGGTGGTTGGCGCTCGGCTCTACTTCGCGCCCCCGGGCACGCCCGACGAGGTCCCCCTGGCCCTGGAGGTGGGGGAGGGCACCTGGGCGCTGCGCATGGGCGGCGACTGGGACGAGGCGACGCCGCTGTCGGAGCACGTCGTGGACACCGCCGGCGCGCTGCTGGTGGACGGCACCGAACTCCTCCCCGCCGACCCCGGCAGTTCCACCGACTTCACCACCTACTACGGCACGTTTCCCGACACGGTGTCGAGCACGGTGGGGGAGGGGAGCTTCGCGGGTCCCTGGACCTTTGCCCGGGACATCGGCCCGGTGTACCTGGCGGTCGAAGGGGTGGAGCGCGAGTTGGTGTACTACGCCTACGCCCGCGACACCGGGGGCTGAGGCCTACAACTCGTCGTAGTAGCCCAGGCCCCAGCGGCCCATGCGCACGTACCACTTCCCCCGCGCGTTCTTGCCGAGGGTGAGGAACCAGAAGCTCATGCTGTAGCCTACGCCCGAACTCGACACGTTCACGCGCAGCGGCCCCACTTTGAAACTGCGTCGGAGGAAGAACCCCACCGGACTACAGCGCCACGCGCTTGAGGAGGTCCGGTCGCTCCAGGCACTCGCCCGCGCCGAGGACCACGCAGCGAAGGGGGTCTTCGGCCACCACCACCGGCAGGCCCGTGGCGTCGCGGATCACCTCGTCCAGGTGCCGGAGGAGCGCGCCTCCGCCCGCCAAGACGATGCCCTGGTCGATGATGTCGCTTGCCAGTTCCGGCTGCGTTTTTTCCAGAGTGCCCCGGATCGCCTCGACAATCTGGGCGACGCAATCGCTGAGTGCCTCGGCGCAGTCTTCCCCAGTGAGTTCGAATTCCCGGGGCGTGCCGGTGGACAGGTCCCGCCCGCGCACCCGGATGGCCAACCGCTCCGGTGGCGGCGCGGCGCAGCCCACCGCCAGCTTCACGTCCTCGGCGGTGCGCTCGCCGATGATGCAGTTGAACCGTCGCTTCACGTAAGCGGTGATCGCCTCGTCCATCGCGTCGCCGGCGACCCGCAGCGACATGCTGGTGGAGATGCCGCCCAGGGAGATCACGGCCACCTCGGTGGTGCCCCCTCCGATGTCGACGATCATGCTGCCGACGGGCTCGG
>CAYHRZ010000605.1:0-1254 GCA_964359125.1 uncultured Klebsiella sp.
CACGCCCGAGCGGGTCATGAACGTGCCGAGCAGCGTGAGTAAGAACGTGACCAGCACCAGGGTGACGGTCCAGCCCTTCAGCGTGCCGCGTCGCGACGGCATCATCGCCGCGTGCAGCGCCGCCGTGGCGGTGAGCCAGGGCAACAACGACGCGTTCTCCACCGGGTCCCAGGCCCAGTAGCCACCCCAGCCCAGCACCTCGTAGGCCCACCAGCCGCCGAGCACGATGCCCACGGTGAGGAACCCCCAGGGCACCAACAGCGCCGTCCGGAGCGCCCGCGTCCAGGCCGGGCCGAGCTTCCCCGTGACCAGCGAGCCGATGGCCATGCCAAACGGAACGACCATGCCGACATAGCCCAGGTAGAGCATCGGCGGGTGGACGATCATCAGCACGTGGTTCTGCAGGAGCGGGTTCGGTCCCGGCCCGTCGGTAGGGACGGGCACCGGCGCGGGGGTGAAGGGGTTGGCGGGGTGCGCGATGAGGTAGGCGAAGAAGCCGCCCACCAGGCACATGGCGCCGAGCGCCCAGGGGGTTTCTTCCACGTCGCGGTCGCGACTCCAGTGGACAAACACCGCGATGTAGGCGCCGAGGACCGCGCCCCAGAGCAGGATTGATCCCTCCAGGCTGGACCACAACGACACGATCGTGACGTAGAGCGGGGTCGACAAGGACCCCACCTTCGCGACGTAGTTCACCGAGAAGTCGTGGTTGACCAGCGCGCCCACCATCACTAGGCAGGCCACGATCATCGCCCCGGCGTAGGCGCGGGCGGCCCGCTGGGCGTGGCGCAGCAGGTCCAGCGAGCCGGTGGCCCCGGCGGCAAAACCGGTGACCGTCCCCAGCGCGGCCGCGGCCAGCGCGAACAGGACGACGGCGTCGCCGATCTTCCCGGTCATTCGTCGCTCACCGTCTTGAACATCTCCTCGCTGGGCTGCCCGTCCGTGGGCGCCCGGTAGTTCTCGTCGTGTTTCACCATGAGCCGCTTGCTCACGAAGACGCCGTCGCCCCCCACCGTGCCCTCCACCACCACGCCGATGCCCTCCCGGAACATCAGCCGCGGGATCCCCACGCTGCGCACCGCCACGCAGGGCGTGACGGTTACTGTATCGTGGTGACGCATGGCGGTCCGATCCGGATGTTTCTGCTTCTCATGCTCAACGTTCCGCCGACACTGTTTTGGTCAATCCGAATCGATCCGGCATCCATCAGTGTTTTTGAGGTTAAGAAGAACCGTCATGAGGTCGTTTTGCTAA
>CAYHRZ010000605.1:1264-3334 GCA_964359125.1 uncultured Klebsiella sp.
GCCTCGACCATGCCGCCGAGCCGCACGATGGCGCCGTCGGCCTTGGCGCCCGCCGCGACCAGCTCCGCGGGCGTCCAGTAGTACACGAGGTTCTGCCCGATGCTGCCGAACGCCAGGAAGCCGAGCACGCCCAGCACGGCGAGAATCACCAGCCCCGCTGCGAGCTTGTTCTTCACAGGACCTTCTCCTTGTGGGCGCGCCACACCATCGACGCGAGGTAGCCGACCAGGACGATGCCGCTCACGACGTACGCCGCCACCACGTACTCGAGTCCACCCGCGATCACGCCGCTCGGCATCAGGCCTCCAACTCGCGCGCCCGCTCGGAGCGCGCCATGCGGTAACGGAGCGCGATGAGAAACACCGCCAGGAAGATCATGCCGAAGGCGTTTACCCGCAGCGGCAACACCATCGCCGCGTCGACCGTGGACGGCGACGACTGCGGCTGGTGCAGGGTGCGCAGCCACTTCACGCACAGGTACACGAAGATCACGTTGACATAGCCCACCGCGCTCGCGACGGCGGACCAGGTGGCCCGCTTGACGGGGTCGTCGACGAAGGAGCGCAAGGCCGCGATGCCCGCGTACGACAAGACCATCACCGCCACGGAGGTGAGCCGCGGGTCCCAGTCCCACCACACGCCCCAGGTGGGACGCGCCCAGATGGCGCCCTGCACCGAGAGCAAGCAGCCGAGCACGATGCCCACCTCGATGGTGGACTCCAGCAGGTAGTCCCACTTCCACTTCCGGCCCACCAGCCAGGCCACCGACGCCACGAAGGCCGCGGTGAAGGTGAGCAGCGTCGTCCACGCGGTGGGCACGTGGACGTACATGATCTTCTGCGTGATCCCCATGTACTGCTCGACGGGCGCGTACAAGAAGCCGAGCAGCGTGCCGACGGTGAGCAGCACCACGGCGAGGGCGCCGCTGGCCCAGACGAGTTTCATCGGCCTAGTCCTCCACCACGAACGAGAACAACAACGCGCCCACCAGCCAGTGAACGGTGGCAAAGGCCGCCACGACGGCGATCCAACTGCCGAACTGCCCCATCGCATCGCCCGAGATCAACAACCGCGTGGCCTGGACGCTGGCCACCACGCAAGGCAGCACCAGGGGGAACAACAACAGCGGCAGGAGCACGTCGCGAGCCCGTGCTCGCGAGGCCAGCGCGGCGTGCATGGTGCCCGGTGCGGCGATGGCGGCGCTGCCCAGCACCACCGTGCCGAGCAGCGGCAGGATGCCCTCCTTGGGCCCAGCGTCGAA
Organism: uncultured Klebsiella sp.; assembly: GCA_964359125.1. Lineage (GTDB taxonomy): Bacteria > Myxococcota_A > UBA796 > UBA796 > SXON01 > SXON01. The sequence goes on from CAYHRZ010000605.1 coordinate 2,526, forward strand.
CAGCGCGATCGTGAAGGGCACCATCACCAGGCCCACCACCAGGAGGGTGATCATGTTGCCCAGCGCCTTGCCCACGAAGATCGCCACCGGCGCCACCGGGAACAACAACAGCGCCTCGAGGGAGCCATGCTCCGTTTCCACGCGGAAACTCTCGCCCAGCGCCAGCGTCGAGGCCAGGAGCAGACCCACCCAGAGGTAGCCCGCCGCGTTGCCCCGCAGCGTGTCGCTGTCGAGCCCGCCCGCGAAGGAGAACAGGAACAAGGTGGCCAGCGCGAAGGCCCCGGTGGCCGTGGCCCGGGTGCGGGCGCGCCACAGGTGCCGGAGCTCCTTCTGGAGCACCAACAGGCATTGACTCGCGATGCTCATTCAACGCTGCTCGCCCTGGGCGGGGCGCTCGCTAACCGGGGTGGCGACGGCCTGGGACGCCGGCCCCGTCCACGCGACAGAACCTGACTCCAGCATCACCGCGTCGTCTGCGAAAGCGGCCACCCGCGCCACCTGGTGGGTGGAAACCAACACCGTGGCGCTGCGGGCGCGCAGCGACCGGAGGATGTCGTCGACCAGCGCGTGCCCCGCGGGGTCCAGGGCCGCGTAGGGCTCGTCGAGAAACACCACGTCGGCCTGCTTCAACAACAAGCGCGCGAAGGCCAGGCGCTTGCGCATCCCGGCGGAGTAGCCGCGCACCGTGTCGTCGGCGCGGTCGCGCAGGCCCACGGTGTCGAGCACCTCGTCGACGTTGCCCGACATGGCCCCCAGCCGTTTTGCCAGCGCCAAGTTGTCGCGACCGGATAGTTTGTCGTAGTGGCCGT
>CAYHRZ010000606.1:0-3328 GCA_964359125.1 uncultured Klebsiella sp.
CGCCGACGACCAGGTCCTCGGCGCCGTCTCCGGTCACGTCGTCCACGAGGATCGCTGTGCCGAAGCCGCCGACGGCGCCCGTCACCCGCTCCGAAGTGGCGATCGACTGGGTCCCCACCCCCGAGGGGACGAGGGCCACGAAGTGCTCGACCGAACCGTCGTCCTGGGGCTCGCCGGCGTGGACCGCGAAGTCCTCCACGCCGTCGTCGTCCCGGTCACCCGCTGTGGCCCGGTTCAGGTAGGTGAACCCGTCGCCGTCGATGGTGCCCGAGGCGGCAGCGGACACGTCCACGTCCACGCTGGGGGCCGCCGTGAGGATGAACACGTCGACGCCGTCCGCGACGCTGACGCCGTCCCGCGTGGGCCCAAGGATCCCTTCCAGGCTTGCTGTCCAGCCCGTCGCGCGGGCAAGTTCCCCGGTCGCGCCCGGCGTCCCCGAGACCACCGTGTACCGCACGGAGGCGCTCGAGTAGCCCTGTCGCACCACGACGTCGCGGGCCCCGTCGCCGTCCCAGTCGGGCCCCACGGCGAGGCCGAACCCCGCCCGCGCGCCGCTGCTGGAACTGTCGCCGATCCACTTCGCGTCCGCGTCCTCCAGGTCGAAGAGGCACCCGCCCGCCTCGTCGGTGACCCCGTCGCAGTCGTTGTCGATCCCGTCACAGTCCTCTAGCGCCCCGGGGTTCACCGCGGCGTCCCCGTCGTTGCAGTCGAGGCCGCCGAGGGCGGTGTCGGTGTAGCCGTCGCCGTCGGCGTCGGGAGGGGCGACCTCGAAGGCGAGGGAAGCGGAGGCGACGGCGCCGAGCCCGTCGGTCACAGAGACGCTCACCTGGTGGGTTCCCACGGCGAGATCCAGCAGGTAGAAGCCAGCGGAGCCGTCGGTGTTCGGCGCTGCCGGGGCATCGGTGCTCCCCGCGGCCGCGCCCCCCCACGACAGGGAGAACCCGGTGGGGTCGGCCGCCTCCGGGGCGGCGACCTCGATGGCGACGTAGACGGGGCCTTCCGGAACCACCGCGCCCGCCGCGGGCTCGACGAAGCTCACCGCCGGGGCCTCGTTTGCGACCACCGTGAACGACACCGCGTCGTCCCCGGCCGCGCCGGAGGCGTCCGCGGCCGAGACCGTGACCGTGTGGTCCCCCGGGACGAGGTCCACGACGACCAGACCGGCCCCGAGGTCGTTGACCGTCTCCTCGCCCTCGATGGGCCCCTGCGCGCTCGACCCCCAGGTGAAGGCGAGGTCCGCCACCGCCGTCTGGTCGTCCTCGGCGCTGACGACGACGGCCACCGGCTCGCCCTCGTAGAAGGTCTGGCCTTCCGTCGGCGCGGTGACCTCGACGCTCGGAGGTTCGTTGTGGACGGTGAGGCCGTCGTCACCCCCGCAACCGAGGGCGAGCATCGACGTGAGAAACAGCTGAGACACGGGGCGCCTCCCGGGGGCAGCGTACCGGAGACGACCCCGGCCGGGCAAGCCCGGCACATCGATGCAGGACTTGTCGCCGACCCGCGCGCCGAGAGTGGTACGCTTGCCCCCATGGTCCTCCTCGTCACGCCCGCCGACATGCTGGGTTGGAGCTTCGTGGAGGAGGTGGCGGTGGGGGCGGGCACGATGGAGGAGGGCCCCGGCGCGCCACCCTCGGGCACCGGCAGCGCCGCGCTGGTGGTCGATGGCGAGGGGCGAGAGGTCCTCGCCAGCAGCGCCTACGTGGGCACCCGCTTCGCCGACATCTCGACGCTGCGGTACTTCACGTGGCAGGACGCCGACTCGCCGGGCTCCGACATCTACGCGGTGAGCCTCCAGTTCGACGTGGACTACGACCTCGACGACGCCGACCCGAGCACCGCCTCGCGCCTGGTGTACGAGCCCTACTACCTGGGGGGCGTGGTCAAGGGCGAGTGGCAGGCGTGGGACACGATGGACGGGCTGTGGTGGGCGGTGAAGGAGCCCGGCCTGTCGCTCTGCCCCCAGTCGGCACCGTGCACCTGGGACGAGGTCGTCCTCGCGTTCCCCTCCGCGGGCATCGGCGGGGAAGTGGTGCTCAAGGCGGGGGGGCCGTGGAGCCCGGGGTTCTCGGGGAACGTGGACGCCCTCACCATCGGGGTCGGTGGTGTGGAGGAAACGTGGGATTTCGAGACCCGGGGGGCCGACGACGACACGGGCGAGCCTGGCGACAGCGGTGACAGCGGCGGCGGTGACAGCGGCGGCGGTGACAGCGGCGGCGGTGACAGCGGCGCCGGTGACAGCGGCGGCCCGGGCGACACCAGCCGGGGCGACAGCGGGTCGGACGACCCCGACGCGGAGGGCAGCCAGACCAAGGTAGACGTCGAGGTGTCCTGCGGGTGCCGGGCGGCGGCCGGGGGCGGCGCGGCGTGGTGGGTTTCCGGGTTGGCGCTCGTGGCGCGGGCGCGGCGGCGCTAGGCCTTCAACCCCGTGGCCACCATCCACCGCCAGCGGCAGCGGATCCGGTCACCCTCCACTTCGATCGGGTGAACCGCCGTGACCGACGCCGGCGCGTTGCGGCAGTGGTCGAGGATCTTGGCGCGGTTGGGCACCGGCACCTCGGGACTGGCCACCCAGTCCTGCATGTCTTCCCAGAGGAGGTAGTCGGTGACCGTCACGTTCTCGATGCCGGCCTTGGCCATGCCCTCGAGCAGGTGCGACTCGAGGATGAACGTACGCAGGTTCGGCTGCTTCAAGAAGTTGAGTTCCGACATCCACGCCGCGTCGGCCTCGCCGTAGGGCACCCGTTGGCCGAGGATGAGTTGGCCGCCAGGCCGCAACACGCGCCCCATCTCGCGGATCGGCACGGAGGGGTCGTCGAAGAAGTGCATGGCCTGTCGCGACACGACGACGTCGAAGTTCGCGTCGTCGAAGGGGAGGGCGCGCACGTCGGCCTGGTGCACCTCGTCCACCCGCTTGGAGGCCTCGTCGAGCATCGCGCGGGTGAGGTCGACCCCCACGCGGCGTCGCACCCGCCCCGCGAAGGCGCCGCCGACGGCGCCGGTGCCGCAGCACACGTCGAGCAGGCGCGCCTGGGCGTTACCCCGGTAGACGGCCACCATCGCCGCGAGCAGCCCCGGGTCCATGATCCACGCCGAGCGCCGGTCGTAGATGCCCACGCGGCCGGAAAATTGCTGCTGGACTTCGTCTTCGTGCGGCAAAGTTCACCTCTTGAACGCGGAGAAGATCACCCACCGCCAGCAATCGAGGATTCGACCGGCGGCGTTGACCTCGAAGGGATGGACGGCGCGCACCTCGGCGGGCGCGTTGAGGTATAGGTCGCGGATCTGGTGGCGTTGTACGCCTGGGGTTTCCCAGGTGTCGATCCACGTG
>CAYHRZ010000607.1:0-3326 GCA_964359125.1 uncultured Klebsiella sp.
GCCGGGTAGGCGTTGGCAGGCTGGGTGCAGCCGGTCCGGACGAGCAGCCCCCCGTAGCCGTCGCCGTCCGCGTCGAAGTACCAGGTCAGGGCGTCGGTCGCGCTCACCTCGTCCGACCCCTCGTCGCAGTCGTTGTCGATGCCGTCGCAGACCTCGGTGGCGTCGGGCGACACGAGGTCGTCGGTGTCGTCGCAGTCGCCGGCGACGTCGCTGTAGCCGGCCGGTGCGGCACAGGCCCGCACGACGGACGAACCCACGCCGTAGCCGTCGCCGTCGGTGTCGGCGTACCAGGGCGGGCTGTCGGTGGCGTCGGACTCGTCGACCACGCCGTCGCAGTCGTTGTCGGTGCCGTCGCAGGCCTCCTCGCCGTCGGGGTTGACGGCGACGTCGCTACTGTCGCAGTCGTCGTCGTTGCGCACGTAGCTCTCGTCGGGGCGGCACCCGCTGACAGCGTCGAGCGGGTCGCCGTAGCCGTCGCCGTCGACGTCGGCGTACCAGGTGCCGGTGCACGCCTCGGGGACGGGGTCGGGCTCCTCTTCGTCGGCCGGCGGCTCGCCGTCGGCACTGCCGCCGCCGGTGTCGCGACCCGTGTCGGCGCCGGAGTCCCCGGTGTCGACGGGCGGCGTGCCGGCCGCGCCGGTGTCGACCGGCAACTCCGCCGTGTCACCGGGGCCCTCGTCCGCCACGGGGGGTTCGTCGGCGCAACCGGCGTCGTTGTCGTCCGCCTCGCCGGAGCAGTCGTTGTCGAGGCCGTCGCAGACCTCCGTGCCCTCGGGCGACGTGCTGCCGTCTGTGTCGTCGCAGTCGCTGCGATCTTCCACGTGGTCCAGGGGCGCAGAGCAACTGGCGATGCCGGTGGACGGGTCGCCATAGGTGTCGCCGTCGGCGTCGGCGTAGAACACCGTGGCGTCGATGGCGTAGTCGTCGTCCACCACGCCGTTGCAGTCGTTGTCGATGCCGTCGCAAAGTTCGGTGGCGCCGGGGTAGGCGCCGTTGTCGGTGTCGTCGCAGTCGGTGTCGTCGGCGACGGTGAGCGGGTCGCCGGTCAGGCACACGACGAGGGTGGCCGGGTCGCCGAAGCCGTCGCCATCGGCGTCGGTGTAGCAGAGGAGGTCGACCGGGTCGCTGGGCGCGGTGTCGTCGGCGGGGGTGCCCTCGCCGGTGTCGGGGAGGGCGGTGTCGTCGGCCGGGTTGGCGACGTCGGGCGGGGTGCCGGTGTCGACGTGCCCGCCGGTGTCGGTGTCGGCGGGGGTGCCGGTGTCGGCGGGGGTGCCGGTGTCCGGGTCGTGGGGAGCGCCGGTGTCGAGGGGGTCGGGCACCTCGGTCGTGGTGCGTCCCACGTCGGGCAGGGGCGCGTCCCCGGTGTCGTAGAGTCCGCGGCCGGTGTCGGCGGCGGGCAGGCTGGGGCCAGTGTCGTGGGGGTCGGCCTCGCTGGGGGCAACCAACTCCACGCCGCCGGTGTCGGCCGCGCAGAGGGCGGCCTCGTCGAAGGTGACGACGACCGCCGGGCCCTCGCAGGCGGCGAGGACCGGGAGCAGGAGCAGGGCATCAAGGCGCGGGCGCATGGAACCGTGTCGGTCAGTGCCGCCGGATCTTGAGCGGCGTGCTGCTGGAGGAAGAGGCGGGCGGCGGCGCGGCGCGGACGGCCGGGGGCGTGGGGGCGCCTGGGCGGGGGGGCGCGATTTACCGCGGCCAGGATCACCTCCCCCGGCGCCATCAACGGCGCGGGCACGGTTCCGCTTTGCGACGGGTGGTGGCGACCTCGGCGGGCGCTACCCGTCGTAGCGCAATAACCGCACTTCCTCGCCGGTCACGATACCGTAGCTGCGGTGGGCAACCCAGTCGCCGGTGTTGAGGAACTGGGCCTCGCCGCGGCGTGACAACTCCGGCACGTGGGTGTGGCCCATCGCGACGAGGTGAACCCCGAGCACGGCGGCGCGCTCGGCGGCCAGGGCACGCTGGGCGAGGACCAGGGGCGAGCCGTCGTCCCCGTCGTCGTCTACCGTGTGTCGCGACACGAGCGCTCGCTCACCCGCGAGGTGGTGGAGCAGGTGCCAGGCGCGCCCGGGGCCCGCGGCCACCATCGCCGCGTGGAAGGCGCGGCCGCGGAGCACGGCGTGCAGACCGCGGTAGCCGACTGAGGTGTCGACCTCGTCGCCGTGGGAGAGGTGCGCGTCGAGCGCCCCGAGCGCACGGCGAACCGTGGCGCCCGGCCCGTTCTGGCCCGCGACCGTGGCACCGCGGGCGCCGAAGTACGCCGGCGCGTGGAAGTCGTGGTTGCCGGGCAGGTAGACCAGGTTGAAATCCAACAGCGCGGTCGCCACCGCCGCGTAGGCGGTGAAGGGTTCGCCGTCGAACGTCCACCAGGCGTGGAAGGCGTCGCCCAGCACCACCAGGGTGACCGAAGGCGGGAGCGTCCCGAGGAAGCGGAGGAACGCGGCCTGGGTAGGGTCGCCAGGGCCGTCGAGGTGCAGGTCGCTGACGAGTACGGCGTCCACCCTGGGGGCTTATCGAGGCGGGCCCCCCGGAATAGGGTCCGGGGCATGCCGTCTCCCCTCGCCGACCGACTCCGGCCCGCGTCGCTCGACGAGATCGTCGGCCAGGAGCACATCCTCGGGCCCACCGCGCCGTTCCGCCGGGCCGTGGAGGGCGGGCGACTGCGCTCGGTGATCCTGTGGGGGCCCCCCGGGTGCGGGAAGACGACGCTGGCTCGGTGCCTGGGCGCGGTGGGCGGCTTCCGAGTGGTCGCGCTGTCGGCGGTGCTCGCGGGGGTGAAGGAGCTGAAGGAGATCGTCGAGCAGCGGCCGGTGATGGAGTCGCGACCGTTGTTGTTGTTCGTCGACGAGATCCACCGATGGAACAAGGCCCAGCAAGACGCGCTCTTGCCCCACGTGGAGAGCGGGCGGGTGACGCTCGTGGGCGCCACCACCGAGAACCCCGCCTTCCAGTTGATCCCGGCGCTGCGCTCGCGTTGCGAGATCCTGGTGATGCAGGCGGTTGCGGCGCCGGCGGTGCGGGCGCTGCTGGACCGGGCCTGCGCCGCGGAGGGCCTGGCCGCCGACGGCGATGCCCTCGACGCCATCGCCGCCAGTTGCGACGGCGACGCCCGCCGCGCGCTGGGCATGCTGGAGCGCCTCGCCGACCGGGGCGAGGTGACGGTGGAAGCGATGAAGGCGCTCGGCCAGGCCATCTTCCACGACCGCGACGGCGACGCACACTACGACGTGGTGTCGGCGTTCATCAAGAGCCTTCGCGGCTCGGATGCCGACGGGTCGCTGTACTGGATGGCGCGCATGCTCGAGGGCGGCGAGGACGTGATGTTCGTG
>CAYHRZ010000608.1:0-3319 GCA_964359125.1 uncultured Klebsiella sp.
CGGACACCGAGGGCGACACCGACGGCGACACCGACAGCGACGCCGACAGCGACGCCGACAGCGACGCCGACAGCGACAGCGACAGCGACAGCGATGCGGACGGCGATCCCGTCGTCGCCGACACCCTCGTGGGCCGGGTGTACGACATCTCGCTCGCCAACGCCACCATCGAGGAGCCCGCGGGCGTGGGTTCGCTGTTGAGCAGCTACATCACCCAGGACCTGCTGGTGGAGGTCATGTCCGCCGACGCGACGACCATCGACTTCATGGGCGGGCTCAGCAACCCCGATTCGCGCACGCTCGAGCAAGACACCTGCGTGCCCACCATCACCCTCGCGGGTGGCGACTTCAGCGCGAACCCCTCGTTCACCGTCGGCCCGGCCGACATCGCGTTCCCGGTCGGCGGCGCCTCGGTCACCATCGCCGGCACGCTCATCGCGGGCGAGTTCGTCGACGAAGGCGACGCCATCGCCGACGGCGTGATGGAGGGCCTCGTCGATACCCGCGGCCTCGAAGACGCGGTGGGCATGTCGGCCGAGCAGATCTGCTCGCTCGTGAGCAGCTTCGGTGCGAGCTGCGAGGACTGCACCGACGGCGAGGAGTTGTGTCTCGGCTTCCGCGCGGTTGATATCGAGGCGCCCTACGAGGCGAGCCTGGACCTCGTCGAGGTCACCGAGCCCTGTCTCTAGGGCCTGGGTTCGGGTAGGCCCGCCAGGGCGCAGAGCGCCAGGAAATCAGCAGGCGGCGGCGTGGTGAATCGCACGCGGCCGCGGGCGGGGTCCGGGTGGTCGAAAGCCAGGCAGTAGGCGTGGAGCAAGGGGTGCGTGAGTGCCTCGACGGCAGTCCGAATCGCACCCGGCGCCACGCAGTCACGCCGTGAGTAGGTGCGGTCGCCGACGATGGGGTGCCCCGCCTCGCTGAGGTGAACCCGGACCTGGTGGGTGCGGCCGGTTTCCAATCGGCATTCCATCAGGGCGACGCGGTCGGCACGGCCTCGGACGAGCCAGTGGGTCACGGCGAGGCGGCCGCCCTCCTCAACGCTGGCGACCCGCAGCCGGTCCTCGGGGTCGCGTGCCAGTTGGCTACGAATGGTGCCGCGGTCGAGGTTGGGAGCGCGGTGAACGACGGCGAAGTAGCGCCGCTCCACCGAGTGCGCGGCGAATTGCTCGGTGAGGGCGCGGTGGGCGAGGTCGTGCTTCGCGACGACCATCACCCCGCTGGTGCCCACGTCGAGGCGGTGCACGATGCCCGGGCGCGCCACCCCGCCGATGCCGCTGAGCCCGGTGGCGTGGTGCAAGAGCGCGTTGACCATCGTGCCGTCGGCGTGCCCGGCCGACGGGTGGACGACCATGCCCGCAGGCTTGACGACCACGATCACGTCATCGTCGTCGTGCAGAACCGGGAGCACCAGGTCCTGGGGCTGCGGGACAGCCGGGGTGGCGTCGGGCACCATGAGCACCACCGTCTGCCCCGGTGTGATCTTCTGCGAGGCCCGCGCCGGCGTGCCGTCGACCCACGCTTGCCCGGCGCCCACCAACGACTGCACGCGCGCCCTGGAAAGGTCGGGGAAGGCGGCCACCAGCGCCTTGTCGAGGCGGGGGGCGACTTCGGCGGCTGTCCACTCCCGGCGTTGGGCCACCCTAGCCCCGGGCGCGGTGGAAGCGGGCCATGTAGCCCTCCACCAGCTCATCGGTGTCGTCCTGGGTGCCGGGCACCTCGAGCGCCCGGGCGATCATCCGGAGGTAGCCGCGGACGAAGATCGCCGCAGGCAGCAGTTCCCACTTCTCGGCTTCCATCGCCTCGAGGTAACGCCGGGCCACCTTGGTGGCCGTGGAAAGGCCGTCGAGGTCGAGCCGCCGTGCCTCGCGCAGGGCACGCAGGTAGGCGCCGGTGGGGCCGTACACGTCGAGGAGCCGGTTCACCTCGGCGGCGTCGACCGAGCGGTCGATGGGAGCCACCGCGGCCGACCGCGAGCGGGGCGCCGCCGTGCGGGGGGGCGCCGCGACCACCGGGGCATCCGCCGGGACCGTGGTCTCCAACTCCAACTCCACCTCGGGCTCCTCCGCGGTGGCCACGTCGGTGCCGAGGGGGTCGCCCACGCGCAGGGAAGTGAGCGTGCGCACCACCTCCAGGGCCGCGCTGGCGGCGGGGTGGACGAGCGACGGACCGGCCACGCGCCACAGCTCGTCGAGGTCCGTGGGCAGGCCGCCTCCCAGCTCGCGGAGGCGGTCGTACTGCCGCCGCCGCGCCGGGTCGGCCAGCACGGCGAAGGCCTCCACCAGCGCCGCCCGGCGAGCCTCGAGCGGCGCCACCTCCCCCGCCCGGGCCTCGGCGGCCCGCTGCTTGCGGACGAGCTGGGCCACGGCGCCCTGGTAGGCGGCGCGGATCGCGGCGACGTCGGCATCCGGCGCCACGCCGATGAGTTCGTAGAAGCCCAGGGACATGGGAGACGGCTATCCAGGAACCGCCGCGCATACCCGCGACAACGAAGCGACGAGGGCCTCCTCGTCGCCGGGGAGGAGCGTGCGGAGGTCGATGAGCACGCGGTCGTCGTGCACCCGCGCGAGCACCGGGACAGGCTCTCGCCGGAGCGCGGCCAGGACCGCGACCGGGGCTGGTGTCTCGACGAGCACCAGGCAGGTCGGCAACTCCACGCCGGGGAGGGCGCCGCCACCCGCCACGCTGTGGCCGGCCTCCACGCGGGCCTCGACGCCCTGGGCGACGAGGGCGCGCGCCAGGGCTTGGGCCCGGGGTTCCAGTGTTTCCGGGCCGGCTTGTAGCAGGGCCACTGCGGGGGGGCGCGAGCCCGACTCGTACACCCCCAGCGTGGCGTCGAGCGCGGCGAGGACGAGTCGATCGAGCCGCAGGGCGCGGTAGAGCGGGTGCTTCCGCGCCCGGCCGACGAGGTCGGCGCTGCCGCAGATCAGCCCCGACTGCGGGCCGCCCAGCAGCTTGTCGCCCGAGAAACAAACCACGTCGGCGGTGCGGAGCGCCTCGCGTACGGGCGGCTCGCCGAGTCCCTCCACCAGGGCGCCGCTGCCGAGGTCGTCGATCATCGGGATCGCGTGACGCCGCGCGAGGTCGTGGAGTGCCTGCCTGTCCGGCGTCTCGGTGAAGCCCGTCACCCGGAAGTTCGAGGGGTGGACGCGGAGGATGGCGGCGGTGTCGTCGGTGAGGGCGCGGGCGTAGTCGGCGACGCGCGTGCGGTTGGTGGTGCCGACCTCCACCAGCCGGGCTCCACCGGCCGCGACGACATCGGGTACGCGGAAACCGCCGCCGATCTCGACGAGTTCCCCGCGACTGACGACCACCTCGCGCC